>UROG01000010.1 GCA_900549485.1 uncultured Eubacteriales bacterium | reverse complement strand
AGGCTGGTATGGACACGCAGACGCGATAAACAGCGTAATAATATCTGACGGGATCACACATATAGGCAACCGGGCATTTTCCGGCTGCTCAGCGCTTACGAAAATAACGATACCCGACAGCGTGACAAGCATAGGGTGGTCTGCATTTTCCGGCTGCTCAGCGCTTACGGAAATAATGATACCCGACAGCGTGACAAGTATTGCTGACAGAACGTTTTACGGTTGCTCAGCGCTTACGGAGATAACGATACCCGACAGCGTGACAAGTATTGGCCACTACGTATTTTCCGGCTGCTCAGCGCTTATGGAGATAACAATACCTGACAGCGTGACGAATATTGGCAACTGGGCATTTTCCGGCTGCTCAGCGCTTACGGAGATAGCAATACCCAGCAGCGTGTCAAGTATTGGCAACCGGGCATTTTCGCTCTGTAATAATCTATCCGATGTATATTATGGCGGCAGTGAGAGCGATTGGAGTAAAATAAAAATCTATGATTCCAACAACTGTCTGACAGACGCAAAGATACACTTTAACTCCGCAATGCCGGAGACATGATATAAAACTCCCCCTGAATCAAACCCTCGCTTGATTCAGGGGGAGGCTTTTTTGACAGTTTCAAACTAAAAAAACCGCCGTGAGGCGGTTTTTTCAGTTGTTACACTGTTACGCTCTCGGGATGAGAAGAACCTGACCGACTTTGATCTTGTCGGGGTCGGGGATGTTGTTGAGTCTCTGAAGAGTTGCGACCGTGGTATGGAAACGGACCGCAATGCCGCTGAGCGTATCGCCGAATACTACGGTGTAGGTGAAATAGGGGCTGGCCGCGCCGCCGCTGACTTCATTCATTTCTTTTTCGTTGAGTTCTGCCATGATTTTTTCCTCCTGACATCTATTTGTTTTTTTATTTCCTGAAACCTTGTTTCACTGTTATATACGCCGGGAAAAAAGTTTTGTTACAATCTTTTGCAAGCTATCTTACTTAGGTCAGTATCTCTGGATGATCAGTATCTGCCCAAGCTGAAGCTTTTCGGGTTCCTTGATTTTATTAAGCTTGATAAGCGTCTCGACCGTAGTGAAAAATCTTCTTGCTATCCACGGCAGGGTATCGCCCCAGGTAACGGCATAATAAAGATATTCGCCGTCTGCGCCGCCGCGGCGTTTTTGTTACACAGGGTTTTATCTTATACATTTTTTCATTGCCCGCCCGCTTCATCATATGTTATGTAAATTATTTTATGTCTTTCTTTTTACGTTAATTGATATGTGTAAATTAAGTTATGTTGCCTAAAATATGTTAATCGAATTACGAAAATTATGTTATGTAGATTATTTTAAGTTACCTATTTTATGTATCAGCTTGTCAAAAAAGTCCTGTGATGACTTTTTTGACAAGCTGGTATCTAATTTATGTCACTTAAAATATGTAAATCAATTTATGTTTACTTATACAAAAATCTGCCCAAAAGCTTGTTTTTCAGCTTTCAGGCAGATTTATTAAACGTTTTTTTAAAACACAGCGTGCGGCTGCCGATCTGAGGCGCACTGCAATATTATTTTTCCAGCAGCGGTCTGAGGTACTGACCGGTATAGCTGCGCTCACACATGGCACATTCCTCCGGCGTTCCGGCGAATATCACTTCTCCGCCGCCGTCGCCGCCCTCGGGACCGAGGTCGATTATATAGTCGGCAACCTTTATGACGTCAAGATTATGCTCTATGACGACAACGGTATTCCCCGCGTCGGCAAAGCGGTCGAGTATATTTATTAGCCGATGGACGTCGGCAACATGAAGGCCGGTGGTAGGCTCGTCAAGAATATAGACGGTATTGCCGGTACTGCGCTTTGAAAGCTCCGTCGCAAGCTTCACGCGCTGCGCCTCACCGCCGGAAAGCGTCGTGCTGGACTGGCCGAGCTTTACATAGCCAAGCCCCACGTCGTAAAGCGTCTGTATCTTGTTGAGTATCCTCGACTGATTTGCGAAGAACGCCGCCGCTTCCTCGATCGTCATATCAAGCACATCTGCAATGCTTTTCCCTTTATATCTGACCTCAAGCGTCTCGCGGTTATATCTCTTGCCGCCGCACACCTCGCACGGGACATACACGTCCGGAAGAAAGTGCATCTCTATCTTTACAAGTCCGTCTCCGGCGCAGGCTTCACATCTGCCGCCCTTGACATTGAAGGAGAAGCGCCCCTGCCCGTAGCCGCGCATTTTTGCCTCCTGCGTAGAGGCAAAGAGGTCGCGTATATCGTTGAAGACGCCGGTGTAAGTGGCGGGATTTGAGCGCGGGGAGCGGCCTATCGGACTCTGGTCGAGCGCGATGACCTTATCTATATATTCAAGCCCCTCTATCCCGCCGCATTTGCCCGGCCGCACCTTCACGCGGTTTTTCTCTGCCGCAAGCGTCTTATAAAGTATCTCGTTCACGAGAGACGATTTGCCGCTGCCTGATACGCCGGTGACGCACACAAGCTTGCCCAGAGGAATCTCTACATCCACGTTCTTGAGGTTATTCTCACTCGCGTTTACTATTTTGAGGCTCTTTCCGCTGCCCTCGCGGCGCTTCGCGGGCACGGGTATAAACTTTTTCCCGCTCAGATACTGCCCCGTCACGGACTCTGGGCAGGCGCATATATCCTCGACCGTTCCCTGCGCAACGACGTTTCCGCCGTTAACGCCCGCTCCCGGTCCGATATCTATGATATAATCGGCGGCGCGCATGGTTTCCTCGTCGTGCTCGACGACTATCAGGGTATTGCCGAGATCGCGCAGGCGCTTGAGCGTGGCGATGAGCTTGCCGTTGTCGCGCTGGTGCAGTCCTATACTCGGCTCGTCAAGAATATACAGCACGCCCATAAGGCTTGAGCCTATCTGCGTCGCAAGGCGTATTCTCTGGCTCTCACCGCCGGACAGCGTTGCGGCGGAACGGCTGAGACTGAGATAGCCGAGTCCGACGCTGTTCAGGAAGCCGAGGCGGGAGCGTATCTCTTTCAAAATACGCTCGGCAATTATTTTTTCCCTGTCGCTAAGCACAAGGCCGTCAACGAATTTGAGCGCATCAACCACCGAAAGCTCACAGAACTGCGCTATATTAAGCCCGCCTACGGTCACGGCAAGCGCCGCCGGCTTGAGCCTTTTTCCGTGGCAGTCCGGGCATGGGATCTGCGACATACTCTCCTCAAGATCCGCCTTTACGCCCGGGCTTTGCGTCTCTCTGTATCTGCGCTGGATGTTGTTTACTATCCCTTCAAAATCGCGCTTGATGACGCCGTACCCCTCCGATTTTTCATAACGCAGCATCAGCGGTTCGCCCTTGGTGCCGTAAAGTATCGCCTCGATCCCCTCCGGCGGGATGTCCTTTATCGGCTCGCTGAGCTTGAAATGATAGCGCTTTGAAAGCGCGTCAAAGTACATTTTTGAAATGGTATCGCCCTTGACGTTGCCCCAGCCGGACGCGACAAGTCCGCCGTCCATAATGCTGAGATTCCGGTTGGGCATGATAAGGTCGGGGTCCACAAGAAGCTGCATACCAAGCCCCGTACACTTCGGACACGCGCCCTGCGGGCTGTTGAATGAAAACAGGCGCGGGGCAAGCTCCTCAAGCGAAATGCCGCAGTCCTCGCAGGCGTAGTTCTGCGAAAAGGCGATCTGCCGCTCCTCGGCGGGGATATCCACAACGAGAAGTCCTCCGGCAAGGGCAAGCGCGGTTTCGCAGGAGTCCGTCAGGCGGCGGACAATATCCGGCTTTATCACAAGGCGGTCAACTATTATATCTATATTGTGCTTCTTGTTTTTTTCAAGCTTGATTTCCTCCGTGAGGTCATAGACGATCCCGTCCGCCCGCACACGTACATAGCCTGATTTCTTCGCGTCCTCCAGCACCTTGACATGCTCGCCCTTTTTGCCGCGGATAACGGGGGCAAGTATCTGGATGCGCGTTCCCTCCGGCAGCTCGCGTATCTTGTCCACCATCTGGTCGATCGTCTGCTGGCGTATCTCCTTGCCGCACTTGGGGCAATGAGGTATGCCGATCCTCGCCCACAGCAGACGCAGATAATCATATATCTCCGTCACCGTGCCGACTGTTGAGCGCGGGTTTTTGGACGTGGTCTTCTGGTCTATGGATATTGCGGGAGAAAGACCTTCGATATAATCGACGTCCGGTTTGTCCATCTGCCCTAAGAACATTCTCGCATAAGATGACAGACTTTCCACATATCTGCGCTGACCCTCGGCATAAATTGTGTCAAAGGCAAGGCTGGATTTGCCGCTGCCGGAAAGTCCGGTGACAATAACAAGCTTGTCACGCGGTATCTCGACGTCAATATTTTTAAGATTATTTTCTCTCGCGCCCTTGATAAAAATGCTGCTCTGCATTGTAAAACCTCGTTATGCCATAATAATATCCGCCGTTGTGCCTCTCGTAAGCGCGATAAGATCGTCCGGCGAAAGCTCCACCTGAAAACCGATCTTTCCGGCGCTTACCATTATTGTGTCCTGTTTCACGCAGGATTCATGAAAAACGGTGGGGTACTGCTTTTTCATTCCCAACGGCGAACATCCGCCGCGAACGTACCCTGTAAGCTCCGTCAGCTCCCTGACGTGAACCATAGCTACCGACTTCTCCCCTACCGCCTTTGCGGCTTTTTTGAGATCAAGCTCCTCCGCGACCGGAATATCAAAAACATATATTTTCTTGCTCGCGCCCCTCGCAACAAGCGTCTTGAACACGCGCCCGACTGGCTGACCGAGACTTTCCGCAACGCTCACTCCGTCAACCGCCGCGTCAGTGTGCGGATACTCGTGAGCTGTGTATTTAATTTTCTTCTGCTCCAAAAGGCGCATCACGTTTGTTTTCTGTTCTGCCATCCGCCTGTCCTCCGGCTCAAAAAAGTCTTTATATTATACACCGCTTCTTCCTTTTTTTCAATAATTTGAGCTGTGTTTTTCCCGCACGAAAAAGCGCCGGCATCATTCGTTAAATGCTTGACGCTGACCGGTGTTTTTGATATTCTTTATTTATATATCAACCGATTTGGAGGAAAGAATTATGAATAAGGCTTCAAAGTACATTCTTCCGGCTCTGCTTGCCGTTATCGTGCTTGCTCTCCTCGTTTTTGCCTGCATTTACTTTACCCGTTTCCGCACCATGGCTACCATTGAGCAGCTTACCGACTATGACGACGGGTATAATCTCTACCGTATGGACGTCAAGTATGATTACAGCATCGACAACATCATCAATTACGGTATCAGCGACGACCAGACGATGCTTGAAGCGATCCTCAAAGAAACGCTGCCGCTGCTGCCGATCAGTATGAAAGCACCGTCCTTTGGCTGCTCGGCATTCACCCTTACCGATACCGGCGGCGACGTACACATGGGCCGCAACTACGACTTCAAGAACGACACCTCCGCAATGCTCGTCTGCTGCACGCCGAAGGACGGCTACAGATCGGTCGCTTTTGCCGCGCTTGACAATGTGTCCGCAAATGTCCCCGACGCAAACCTCGGCAAAAAGTTTGCAAGCCTCACCGCCCCGTTCGTGTGTCTGGACGGACTGAACGAAAAGGGCGTATCCATCGCCGTGCTCACGCTTGACAGCGAACCCACCCGTCAAAGCACCGGAAAGCCCGCCATTGCAACAACGCTTGCCATACGCCTTGTACTTGACCGCGCCGCAACTACCGAGGAGGCCGTGGAGCTGCTCAGCGGCTATGATATGTACGCGACAAGCGGCAGAGACTACCACTTCTACATAACCGACGCGTCCGGAGACGGCAGAGTGTTTGAATATGACTGCAACAGTGAGAGCAGGGAGCTTGTTGTAACGCCATCCGAAGCCGTCACGAATTTCTTTGTAATGTATAGGAACGAAGTCCTGCCCAATCAGAAAAACGGCATCTACGGTCACGGCAGGGAGCGTTACGACGCGATAATGGAGATACTCGACGCACAGCGCGGCGCTCACACCAACGAAACCGCATGGGAAGCCATCCGCGCTGCGGCGCAGGCTCCGAATCCCGAGGATATCACCAGCAACACGCAGTGGTCGATCGTATACAACAACACCGCCCTGACCGCCGAGATCGCCATCCGCCGTCATTGGGACGACATCACCTATTACACGATGGCAGACAGCGCCGTGACCGCAGCGTCAAAATAAGCATTGAGCCGCACCTGTCAGACCGGTGCGGCTCAATTTTTACGCGTATTCTGCCCCTGCGGTTGCCACTGTCCGAATTTCCCGCCGCGTCTAAGGCAGAGCAAAACGCGGCTTTATTGCCGGAAGCATCATAAGCCGGCAGTAAAATAAATGCCGGGCAGAGTGTAGCAAAAAATAGCATTGAGGCGTGAACGGCGTGCCGCCCACGCCTTCGCTTATCAAAAAAGTCCTTTCAGGACTTTTTTGATAAGCGCTTTCCGCCGAGCATTTTGAAAGCGTTCAAAATGCTGTTACCGAGAGCCTTGAGATCTCAAGGCTCTCGACGGCGGTTTATCCGATTTGAGGCGGGTCTTGCCCCCTCAAGCTCCCCCGCTGCTCTGTTATCGGACTTTAAAACATAGTTTTTTGACAGTCTGAGCTTGTTAAAGAAGCAGGCTTCTTTCGCAAACTGCTTATTTTTGTGGGCATTATGCACTTTTGAAAAGGCAAAATTTCGGTTGATATGCACAAATGAACGGCATTTACTCTGTTGACAAACCTCTTGCGGATATGATATATTTGCCGTATAGTCCGGCATGGTAAATGTCGGAAATTATAAGTTTTAATAAGGAGAGTAAAATGAAAAAGTTCCTTGCACTGATCCTGTGCCTTCTCATGACACTGTCAGTTCTGACCGCGTGCGGCTCCACCGCTTCCACCGCGACCGAGCAGCCCGCAGCTGAAGCCGAAGCCCCTGCGGCAGAAGCCGAAGCTCCCGCAGCGGAAGAAGCCCCTGCCGAGGAAGCCCCTGCCGAGATCGCTCACAAAGAGACTCTCGTCATCGGCACTGCTGAGGATATCAACAACCTCAATCTCCAGACCCAGAAAACCGCAAACAACAACATCATTCTGAAGACCACCCACCAGACTCTCGTGTTCTTCAACAATGATCCCGAAGCGGAAACCCGTTTTGATCCGGGTCTTGCAACCGATTGGGAGTTTGAGGATGACACCCACATCATCATGCACCTGCGCAACGACGTTCACTTCAACGACGAGGACAAGACCCCCTTCACCGCTGAAGACGCCAAGTTCACCCTTGATATGGCAGTCGGCCCCGACTCCAAGATCGCAAGCGTTCTGAACGGCTATGTCGGCTGCGAAGTCGTTGACGATTACACCATCAAAATCGAGATAGAGAGCTACAACAACGAGTTTGTCGCTTCCCTTTCCTCCGTTCCCCTGTCCATCCAGTCCAAGAAGGCTTGGGAAAGCGGAATGGAAGAGCCTTGGTATATAGGCACCGGCCCTTACAAGTTTGAGTCCTGGGAAGAAGGCGTATGCTGCCGCGTCGTCAAGGTTGACGATTATTGGGGCAAGGATCTGCCTGCTGATGATTTCTTCTCCGCAAGCGTTTCCGACGCGATCGAGTTCAGACCTTATCTTGAGGCTTCCTCCCGCGTTATCGCACTCCAGAACGGTGAGATCGACGTCTGCATCGATCCTCCCATGAATGAGCTTCAGTATCTTGAAGACGACAAGAACATCACCGTCTACGAAAAGACCGGTACCCGCCTGTTCTACTTTGCATTCAACGTAGAGAAGGAGCCTTGGAACAACCAGGCTCTGCGTCAGGCAGTTGCATGCGCTATCAACAGAAACGACGTTCTCACCGTTGCCGTTGACGGCAAGGGCACCCTCCAGAAGACCATCCTCAACCGCGGTCTGTGGGGCTTCTATGATGACATGGAAGGCTTTGACTACGACGTTGAGCGTGCAAAGGCTCTCATGGCCGAAGCAGGCTATCCCGACGGCGGCATTGAGACCACTCTTACCTACGCTACCACCGGCGCTTACGCCAACATCGCAACCGTTATCCAGGATAACCTCAAGGAGATCGGCATCAATGTGACCCTTAACCCGATGGAAGAAGCAACTCTGAAAGAGACCTGCACCAACGGCGATCAGGAGCTGTTCCTGTGGCGTTGGAACGAAGACTCCAAGGTTGACTTTGTTTACCGTGATCTCTTCTACTCCGGCGAAGGCTCCAACTACCACCACTATGCTGATGCACACGCCGATGAGCTCATTGACAAGGTTGCGACCGAGAAGGATCAGGATGCTCGCCGCGCTGCAAGCACCGAGCTTCAGGAGTACCTCGTTAACGCATGCCCCCAGGTTCCTCTGTACATTGCAAACCTCGTTATTGCATATAACAGCAACCTCCAGGGTCAGTACTTCTACGGCGGCGGCAACCACAACTGGTGCCACGCATATATTGCCGAGTAATTCATCCGATTTATTCGCCATAAGCATTTAAAACCTTTGCGGTGTCGCTTTGCGATTATCTATGTCGCTTTAAGCGGCACCGCTTTTTGCCGGCAGGATGTCGGATATAAGCCGATCCTGACAGATCGGTTCTGCGGCCGCCTAAACACATCCGTAAGCGGCAGGCGGCGCTTCCTGCCGGCGTTTCCTTTTTAATTCGGAGGTGAACAAAAATTGCTCAAATATATAGCTAAACGGCTTCTTATGCTGATTCCTGTAATTTTGATAACTTCCTTTCTCATTTTCTGGGCAATGAGTCTTACCGGCGGCGACCCCGCGATGATCGTTGCGGGCGAAGGCGCTACCAAGGAAGAAATAGAAGCAGTAAGAGAAGAACTCGGTCTGAACGACCCGTTTATGGTTCGCTATGCCAACTATGTCAAGGGCATGGTGACGGGCGACATGGGCAAGTCCTATGTCACAAACAAGGACGTTTTCAAAACATTCATGGAGAAGCTGCCGAATACATTGATGCTCGGCGGCGCGGCCGTGCTTATCGCAATAGTTATTGCACTGCCGCTCGGCATATACACGGCGATACACCAGAACACATGGAAGGACACGGCAGGCATGGTCTTTGCGCTGTTCGGTACGTCAATGCCGAACTTCTGGCTCGGCCTTATGCTGATAATCATTTTTTCGCTCAAGCTCGGCTGGCTCCCCTCCGGCGGCAAGGGCGGCATCGATTCGCTTATACTGCCCGCACTGACAGTCGGTCTCGGTCTGGCGGCGCTTATCACGCGCACTACCCGCTCCTCAATGCTTGACGTTATCCGTCAGGACTACATGACGACCGCACGTGCAAAGGGCTGCTCCGAAAAGCGCGTTATCTTTACCCACGGTCTTAAAAACGCACTCATCCCCATTATCACGGCGATCGGTCTGCAAATGTCAATGGTCATTACAGGCTCCGTCCTTGCCGAGACAGTTTTCTCATGGCCCGGCATCGGGAGGCTTGTTTACGATTCCATCGCAAAGCGCGACACACCTATGGTCACAGGCTCTATCATTCTCTGCTCTGCCTTTATGTGCCTTATAAACCTGTTTGTTGACCTCGTGTATGCATTCTTTGACCCGCGCATTAAAGCGCAATACAGTAAGAGGAGGTGAGCGCATGGAAAAAGAAACAAAGAAAGTCAAAAAGAAATCTCTTGCTCAGGAGACATGGCACCGCCTTATAAAAAACAAAGGCGCCGTTATAGGTATGCTGTTCCTGCTGCTGCTTGTCGCCGTTGCGCTTCTCTCTCCGTACCTTTTTGATTATGATACCGACGTCATCGGTCAGAATATCTCCGAGCGCTTTATGCCCCCCTGCAAAGAGCATTGGTTCGGCACGGACGAGGTCGGCCGCGATCTTTTCGCACGTGTAATGTGGGGTGCAAGATACTCCCTCGCTATCGGCGTGGGCGCCGTTGCACTCGGCTTGCTCGTCGGTCTGATCACCGGCTCTCTGGCCGGCTTCTACGGCGGCATAATCGATTCGCTGCTTATGCGTGCGATCGATATCTTTTATTCCATTCCTAACATTATGACCGCCGTTGTTATCGTTTCGGTACTCGGCACAAGCACCGTCAACCTGATAATCGCGCTGGCGTTTTCATGCGCAAGCTCCTTCGGGCGCATCGTGCGTGCGCAGGTCATGACGATACGCGATCAGGAATATGTTGAATCGTCCTATGCGATGGGTCTTCCCACATGGAAAATAATCATCAAGCACATTCTCCCCAACTGTCTTTCCCCCATAATCGTGCAGGTCACGCTGCTTATCGGTTCAACGATAATCTCCGCGTCCTCGCTCAGCTTCCTCGGCATAGGCATACCGGCTCCCTCTCCCGAGTGGGGCGCGCTCCTTTCCGGAGGCCGCGCATACATCAGAAGCGCCGGTTATCTCTGCGTTATCCCCGGCCTTGCCGTCATGCTCACTGTGCTTGCGCTCAACCTGCTTGGCGACGGTCTGCGCGATGCGCTTGACCCGAAGCTCAAGAAATAAGGAGGGAATGTCATGAAAGAAAACAATAACGTTCCTGAAACCGATCTCGTTCTTGATCTGAAAGATCTTGTCGTGCATTATGAGACGGAGGACGCCGACGTCCACGCCGTGAACGGGATCAGCATCCGGATAGGCAAACGCCGCACTCTCGGCCTTGTCGGCGAGACAGGCGCCGGAAAAACAACGACGGCGCGCGCCATACTCAATCTCGTTCCGAACCCGCCCGGCGTTATCAAGGGCGGCGAAATATACCTCGATGGCGAGGACGTGCTCAAAATGAACTCTGCGGAGCTGGAAAAAATGCGCGGCAACGACGTCGCTATGATATTCCAGGACCCCATGACGGCGCTCAATCCCGTTATGACGGTCGGCGATCAGATCGGCGAGAGCATACAGCTGCATCAGCACTTATCCAAAAAAGAAGCATTTGAAAAAGCCAAGGAAATGCTGAAAATGGTCGGCATAGCAGAGAGCCGCGCATACGACTATCCGCATCAGTTTTCCGGCGGCATGAAGCAGCGCGTGGTCATCGCAATTGCGCTTGCGTGTTCTCCAAAGCTGCTGATAGCGGATGAACCGACTACTGCGCTGGACGTTACCATTCAGGCGCAGGTTCTTGAGCTTATGAAGGAGCTTATCCGCGACCACGATATGTCCATGATGCTCATCACGCACGATCTCGGCGTCGTTGCGGAGGTGTGCGAGGACGTCGCAGTCATGTACGCGGGGCGTATAGTTGAGCAGGGTACTGCGGATGATGTTTTCAACTTCACCCGTCACCCTTATACCGAGGGTCTTTTTGACTCTCTCCCGAATCTCAAGCAGAGGGGCGAGGAGCTTGTCCCGATACGCGGCCTCATGCCCGACCCGTCCGATCTCCCCGCCGGATGTGCGTTTGCACCCCGCTGCCCCTACGCGACGGAGCGCTGCTCACAGTTCGTACCGGAGCTCAGGAGTACGGACGGCAGCGGTGCGCACAAGGTGGCGTGCCACGCGTATGATGATGCAGGCTTTAAGCTCAGGAGGAACAGCTGATGGGCAAAACGATACTTGAAGTACAGAATCTGACAAAATATTTTTCCACCCCTGCCGGACAGCTCCACGCGGTTGACGGCGTCAGCTTTTCCATTGAAGAGGGCAAGACCCTCGGCATCGTCGGCGAATCCGGCTGCGGCAAGTCAACGACCGGCCGCTGTGTCCTCAAGCTTATTGAGCCTACCTCCGGCAAAATCATCTTTGACGGCGAGGACATCACCTCTTATTCCCGCCGGAAAATGCGGCGGCTGCGTCAGGAGATGCAGATGGTTTTCCAGGATCCGTTCTCATCTCTTGACCCGAGACAGACCGTGAGCCAGCTCATAAGCGAGCCGATCATTGAGCATAAGCTGCTCTCTTCAAAGGCCGATATCGACAAGCGCACACTTGAGCTTATGGAAACCGTCGGTCTTGCCGAGAGATATGTCAACGTCTACCCGCACGAGCTTGACGGCGGCCGGCGTCAGCGTATAGGCATCGCCCGTGCGCTTGCCGTAAACCCCAAGCTCATCGTATGCGACGAGCCTGTATCCGCGCTTGACGTTTCCATTCAGGCGCAGATACTCAACCTGCTCAAGCAGCTTCAGCGCGACATGGGGCTGACGTATATTTTCATCACGCACGATCTGTCCGTCGTCAAATACTTCTCCGACGATATCGCGGTCATGTATCTCGGACAGATGGTTGAAAAGGCGCCGAGCGACGACCTTTTCAAGAATCCCATGCACCCCTATACAAAGGCTCTGCTTTCCGCAATACCCCTGCCCATAGTCGGTAAGGACAAGCCTGTGCGCCAGCTCATCAAGGGCGAGATCACCTCTCCCGTCAATCTGCCGGACGAGTGCAGATTCGGAAAGCGCTGCGATTACGTCTCCGACGTCTGCCGTCAGTGCAACCCGCCGCTCAGAGAGGTTGAGCCGAATCATTTTGTTGCATGCGCCCGCTGCGGCGAGGTCTGATTTATCAGGAGGATTTATAAAATGACCAAGGTTTATGCACACAGAGGTTACAGCGGAAGATTCCCCGAGAACACAATGCTTGCTTTCAGGGAAGCGGCAAAAACCGGCTGCTACGGTATTGAGCTTGACGTACAGCTCACAAAGGACGGTCAGCTTGTCGTGATACACGACGAGCGCATCGACAGAACGACCGACGGCACCGGCTACGTCAGGGACTATACACTTGAGCAGCTGCGCGGATTCAACGCCGCAGCAAGCTGGAACGGGAAGTTCGGCTTCCAGCCGATCCCGACGTTTGAGGAATACTGCCAATGGGCGGCAGGCGAAAAAATCGTCACGAACATTGAGCTTAAAACAGGCGTCTATTACTACGAGGGAATTGAAGAGAAAACGCTTGAAATGATCAGAAAATACGGTCTTAGCGACCGCGTGCTTTTCTCCTCCTTCCTGCACAGCTCCATTTCCATTCTCCGCAGGCTTGCCCCCGAGATCAAATGCGGTGCGCTTGTCGAGAACGACGGTCTCGGCAACCCCGGCTATTACTGCGAGAAAATGGACTTTCAGTGCTTCCATCCCGGCTGGAAATGCCTGCCCAAAGAGGATGTTGACAGCTGCAAGGCGCATGGCATTGAGCTGAACGTTTGGACGGTCAACGATATGGACGTTCTTGAGCGTCTCGTTGAATGGGAGGTTGACGGACTTATCAGCAACTTCCCTGCCGTCTGCATGGCATATGTTGACAGCAGGCAGAAATAACCAGCTTGTCAACAAAGTCCTGTAAGGACTTTGTTGACAAGCTCAAATAACAGCAGTGTATGATATGTCCTGCGGTATCCGGCAGATAGCTTTCCAAAAAATTGCATAAAAAACTTCGGGTCGTAAAAGACCCGAAGTTTTTTTGCATAAGAGAAGATCTGTATTCCGCTTCTGCTTATCTTCCTGTGAAGACGTTATAAACATACTGTATCGAGACAAGCAGGAAATCCGTCGGGGTAAACACAACGTGCACATAGTCGCCCGGCCGCGGAGTATAGTTCGCCAGAGACTGCGCTGTGAATGCCACATTTACGTCCAGCGCGGGGTTTTCAAGCCGAAGAGCAAGGTATCCGCTGCTGCTTTTTATGACGGCATATCCGTCATACACCGTAGAAGTCGGGAGTGAAACAGACGGGTTCGCGGGCGTCACAGCCGGAATGGTTCCGGGCGCGGCAGGCGTCGTGGGGTTCGAGGGCAGGATGATCGTCCCTCCGGACGGATACGACGGCAAAAAACCGGTTCCGCCGCCGGCAGTGCCGCCCGCAGTCCATGCAACAGGAATGTACAGCTTCTGCCCGACGCGTATCCGTGCAAAATCCATATTGCGGTTGAAGCACTGAAGTGAAAGGCTTGCTTTGTTATAGTCAAGACCATAGCTTGAGCATATGCCGTAGACCGTCTCGCCGGAGGTTATGGTGTGCTCAATTACCGCATAATTGGCAGCGCCCTGTATATCGCCTCTGTTGACCGGCAGATACAGCATTTTCCCTACGACGAGCCTGTCAAGATTAGTCATCCCGTTAAGGGATTTTATCTGACTCTGGTAGGTGGAAAAATCCATTCCCCACTGACTGTAAAGGCTTATGAGCGTATCGCCGGATTTAATGGAGTAAAGCACCAGATAATACGCCACTCTGTCGCTCATACTCATTTTCGATGCGTCGCCCGCCACAAGCGAAACGGGACCGGATCTCTGCGTTCCCGAGGAGCCGTTGCTTATGACCTGTATATTGGATGAGCCGTTCCGCGCCGAGCTGCCCGAAACAGGAAGAAGAATGGTACTCCCTGCCTTTATTCTGTCGAGCATGCGCGAATCGGAATAGTTGTTGAGACGCATTATAGCGTCCTTGCTTTTATAATAGTTTATCCCGTACTGATTGCAGATACTGTAAAGAGTATCACCGCTCTTTACAACAACACTTACGGTTCTCGTATCAGCCATCGCATTTGCCGACATTGAACATATAACGATCACCGCCAAAGTCAGCGAAACTATCCTTTTCAAATTTTTGTTTTTCATAACGGTGGCCCTCATGCAAATAATTTCATTTACATAATATCACGTATCCTCCGTTATTTCAACCATTATTTTGCTGAAATGTCGTATTTTGTTTAAGCAATCACGTCGGAAAAAGGCGTGTGCTTCTGCTATCTTCATTCCCACGGGAAATAGCGGCTTTTCTTTTTTCTCTTTCTGTATTCCTCTTTCTTATCAACCAGAATTATATCGCTGCCGACGCGCACAATATCCGTCCACGGCAGGACGGTATCGTCCTCTCTGCCGAACAGTCCGAAGAGCTTTGCTCTGCCCGGCGTAATGATAGATATAAGCTGACCGGTCGAATCGTCATATTCCGCGTCGCAGACGTAGCCCAGTCTGTAACCCGTCTGAACGTCTATAACTTCCTTGTATCGGAGGTCGGAAAAATACTGTATCACAGGAAAACACCTCCGAACATATTATTCGGAGGCGGGGCTGTCCTATTACACTTTCCGACTTTTCGGTATGGAGATCGTCAGGACGAGACATTCCTCCGTTTCGCTTCTTTCCACACCCGCGTCGATCCCGCCCTGCTTCATCATCTCAAGCCCGCGGTTTATACTGTTGAGGAAAAGCCGCACATCCTTCAGTACGAAGGTTTTTTTCGTCTGGCTCTTTTCCTCCGACGCCTTTCCGTTTATGAGCGCGTCGATATACGCATCCGTGGCCGCAACGGTCAGGTCGTTTTCTATTATGTATTTCAGCGCCGTCCTCTGCTGCACCGCATCGTTCAGACGCAGCAGCGCCCTGCCGTGCCGCTCGGTCAGTGCGTTTTCCCTGAGTGCTTCCAGAATATCCGGCGGCAGCTTCAGAAGGCGCAGCTTGTTCGCCACCGCGCTCTGTGATTTGCCTATGCGCCGCGCCGCTTCCTCCTGACTCATGCCGAACATGATGATAAGCTGGTTTATTCCCGCTGCTTCCTCAATAAAATTGAGATCTCTGCGCTGGAGATTCTCGATCATTGAGATCAGCCCCGCATCCTCCATACTTACCTCTATGACAATGCATGGGACCTCCCTCAGCCCCGCAAGCTTTGCCGCCCGCAGACGCCGTTCACCGGCTATAAGCTCATACCTCCCGTTCCGGAGACGCACGGTCAGCGGATTAAGAATACCGTAGCTTTTTATGCTTTCACTCAGTTCCTTCAGCGAATCGTCGTCAAAAATTTTTCTCGCCTGCATCGGGCACGGATCTATACTGCCCGTCGGTAAATATATAATTCCGCCTCTTCTCAGCGTCGGTCTTGTTTTCAATGCCTGCATTTCAGTTCCTCCTTTATCTTGTGCTCTCACTATGCAAGCATATACTACATGGTGTAAAAAACAAGGCGAAATCGGTGCAAAAGCCCGGAGATTTGTTCTCCGGGCTTTTGATGCGGGTTATTCTTTATTAAGCTTCTTTTGCAGCCAATCCTTGCCGTCCACATAGCGGGAAACGATGAAGGAAACAACATAGTCTCCTGCGGAGTTGACCATTGTGGCGGGAGGATCGACCAGATCTCCGATCGCGAGGGCTATCGGATAGGCAAAGGCAAGCTGTTCGGGGAAGAACATCGTACACAGCACCAGCTCGCCGGTACCGCCGCCGCCGGGGATGCCGGACATTGCAACGGAGGAAAACACCGCGACAAGAATCGCAAGGATCGCCTTTCCCGTGCTGAAATCCATGCCGAACATGCCGAACAGGAACGCAACCTTGATGATAGCGCTCATGGCAGAGCCGTCCATGTGCATTGTCGCGCCGAGCGGCAGAACCATTTCGGAAATGTCCTTGGAAATGCCGGTTTCCTCGGACACCTCCATGTTCGTGGGTATTGTCGCCACGGAAGAGCAGGTTCCGAACGCCGTCGCCGCAGGGCGGAAGAGCTTGCTGAACATAAGCTTTGCCGCGCCCTTGCCGCCGCCGAAGCGGGCATAGATCGGCGAGGATATAAACAAATACGCAAAGGATACAACATAGTAGAGGATTATCGCCTTGGCATAGCTGCCGACAAAATCGGAACCGTGAGTTGCGACGAGAGAGGCGAAGAAGCCGAAGAAACCGATAGGCGCGTAGAAGGTGACAATTTTGATGACCTTCATGAGGACGTTTGTAAGATCGGAGAGCAGCTTTGCGGTCATTGTCTCTCTGCCGCCAGCCATCTGCACACCGAAGCCGAAGAAAATACCGGCAATAATAAGCGGCAGGATCGCCTTGCGGCTCCAAAGCTCCGGAAAGTCAGGCTTGGTAAAGAAATTGATTATAAGCGAGGCTGCGTCCACTTCCTTTACCTCCGCGACTTCCTCGACAACATTTCCCGTATAAACAGGGATAAAGCGGACAATTATGTACATTATCACGGAAGCGATAAGCGCGGTGCAGAGGAATGTGGCAACAGTAATGCCCATGACGCGCCCTGCTTTTCTGCCGGAATTCATATTTGCGATGGCGGACGAGATGGAGCAGAAGACCATCGGCACCACAACGCAGAACATCATATTTGTAAAGAGCGTTCCCAAAGGCTCAAGCGCCGTCGCACCGGGCCACGCGAAGCCCACGATGATGCCGAGGACTATGCCGAGGATCATGGTACACAGGAACCAGTTGTTTTTTAAAAACTTCTTCATAAATCTATGTTTCCTTTCATGATTTACATTACATACCGTGCCATCCACGGCACTGTCTGCATATCTGTAATTATTATATTTGTTTTTTCTGCCATGTAAATTGCAATTTGTGCTTGAAACATTGCAAAAAATGCTATATACTTTTTCAAAAGGAGATGATCATATGGCGGCCAATTCGGGGTTTTCCCGCGAGGGCTATCTGCATGAAAATTACCGTCTCTTTCATCTGCGCGACACAGCCGGTCAGGAACGTGATTTTCACTTTCACGAATTTGACAAGATCGTCATTCTTATCTCCGGCAAGGTGGACTATGCGGTTGAGGACAAAAAATATACACTTGAGCCGTGGGATGTACTTTTGATAGGACACCACACGATCCATAAAGCGCTTATTGATAAAAAAGAGCCTTACGAGCGCATAATCATATATCTTGATAAGAACTTTCCGGAACGCGTCGTTCCCGGCGCGCAGCTTTCCGAATGTTTTGACGCGGCGGACAGGGCGGGGCGCAATCTGCTCTCTCCTGACGAGGCGCAGCGCAATGCCCTGAAAACCACTCTTGAAGCAATGGAGCGCGACCTCGCCAGCGACAGCTTCGGCGCGAAGGCAATGGCGGACACGCTGCTCATACAGCTTATAATTCAGATAAACCGCATCTCCGCCGCCTCACCGTCTCCCGTTCCGGCAGGCAAGGACAGCAAAATCGAAAACGCTCTTTCGTATATAAACGAACATCTCTCAGAAAGACTGACCGTTGATATGCTCGCGGAAAAGGTTTATCTGAGCAAATATCATTTCATGCGGCTTTTCAAAGAGAGTACCGGCAGTACCGTACACGCGTATGTGCGCCAGAAGCGGCTCCTTTATGCCGCAAAGCTTATCCGGGAGGGCGTCAACGCCAATAAGGCCGCGGCCGACGCCGGGTTTTCTGATTACTCTGCCTTCCACCGCGCTTTCCGCGAAAGCTTCTCTGTAAGCCCGGGAGAATTGAAAAAGTAATATTTATATATCCGCTGATTGAAAATAAGGTGACAAAATGAAAAAGGCAAGCCTTTCATACAAGACGCTTCTTATAATATTCATATTTATTCTGTGCGCTTTTCTTCTTCCGCTGCTCTCCGCCGGGATGTATGCCGTTCCATGCGCCGACGATTACAGCTACGGCTACGAAGCGCACAGGGTATTTACCGAAACCGGCTCTCCGCTCAAAGCCGTCCTGAGAGGGCTTGAGCACGTGGGTGAGGTCTATACGATATGGCAGGGAACATACTCGGCAATATTTCTCTTTTCGGTACAGCCCGCCATTTTCGGCGAACGGCTTTATGCGCTGACAAGCGTTATAATGCTCACAGCGCTTACCGCCGGGTGCATCGCCGTATGCGTTGAGCTGTTTTCCGGAGTGTTCGGGCTTGACAAGCGTCTTTCCGCCTGCGTCGGCTGCGTCTGCGTTATCGCCTGCACACAGCTCCTCCCCTCCCCCGTTCAGGGCTTTTATTGGTACAACGGCGCGATCTTTTACACATTTTTCTACGGTCTGTCACTGATCGCGTTCGCACTCGGCATAAGGTGCATCAAAAGCAGCCGCCGTACGCCGTGCGTATGGCTCTGCGTCCTGTGCGCGTTCCTCGGCGGCGGCAACTACGTAACGGCGCTCAGCTGCGTTATCGCCGCCGTAAGCACGATCGTTCTGCTTGCACTGCTGCGCGACGGGCGTTGGAAGAAGCTGCTTGTTCCGACCGCTGTTTTGCTTGTCGGCTTCGGTATAAGCGTCGCCGCCCCCGGTAATTTCATACGCCAATCGACCGTTGCGGACTCCCCCGGCGTTTTTGAGGCAATATTGATGTCTTTCGCGCAGTGCGCCGGATATTCTCTCCGCTGGTTTTCGCCTGCGCTTATAGCCATACTTGCGCTTGCCGCGCCCCTGCTGTGGCACGGCGCGAAAAAATCGTCTTTCAGCTTTCGCTTCCCGCTGCTCGTACCGCTGTACTCCTACTGTGTCCTGTCGGCCATGTTCTGCCCGCCGATATACGCGCTCGGCAATGTCGGGGAATTCAGACTGCTCAATATCATTTTCTTCGCCTTCGTGCTGATACTCCTGATAAATATTTTCTATCTTCTCGGCTGGGCGGCAAAAAAATCCGGCAAACAGAGCTCCGGCGAAAGCCGCGTTTCCCTTGTCTCACTTGCCCTGTGCGCCGTACTCAGTCTCTCCGCCGCAGCAGCGGCTATTCTCGGCGGCGGCAGCTTCACCTCCGCAAGCGCGCTTGGGATACTCAGAAACGGCGAGGCAAAAGCGTTTCACGACTGCGCCGTGCGGCGTCTGGCGGTACTCACCGATCCCGCCGTGCGCGACGCGGAGCTTGAGGATTACCCTTCTCACCCATATCTATTATATTACGACGATATAACGGAAAATCCGGATGATTGGAAAAATACCGACATGGCAAGCTTCTACGGGAAGGACAGCGTTGTCATTAAATAACCCTCTCCGCGCCGACTCGTCCGCGGCAAAAGCAGACAATATGACATGACCCGCGGGACATCCGGTGTGTCCCGCGGGTCATGCTTGTGCGGATTTTTGTATCTTAGTTGTTCTGGAACAGGTTCATCGACCGCACTTTTCAAACAGCGTCGCTACGCCCATGCCGCCGCCGATGCACAGCGTGGCAAGACCGCGCTTCGCCTCAGGGCGCTTGAGCATTTCATGCAGCAGCGTGACGATTATCCTTGCACCCGATGCGCCAACGGGATGACCGATCGATATCGCCCCGCCGTTTACATTGACGCGGCTCATATCAAAGCCAAGCTCACGTGCTACCGCGATCGACTGCGCCGCGAATGCCTCGTTGGCTTCAATGAGGTCAACATCGTCTATCGACAGTCCGCTTTTTTCAAGCGCCTGACGGCATGCCGGCACGGGACCAAGTCCCATTATCCTCGGGTCTACCCCGCCGTGTCCCCATGAAACAAGCCTTGCCATCGGCTTAAGACCGTATTTTTCTACGGCCTCGCCGGAGGCGAGAACCATAGCGGCTGCGCCGTCGTTTATGCCGCTGGCATTGCCCGCCGTGACACACCCGCCGTCCTTTTTGAACGCTGGTTTCAGTTTTGCAAGCGCTTCCGCACTGGTCGAGGCACGTGGAAATTCATCCTTTGCAAAAAGCACCGTTTCCCGCTTCACCTTTATGGGAACCGGAACTATTTCATCGTCAAAGCTTCCGCGGCTCTGGGCGTCTGCCGTCTTCTGCTGAGATGCAAGGGCAAATGCGTCAAGCTCCTCACGTGTGATCCCGTAGTCGTCACAGATATTTTCCGCCGTCATGCCCATATGATAATCGTTGAACGCGTCCCAAAGTCCATCGCGCACCATGGTATCGACCATAGCCGTATCAAACATCCTTGCGCCCCAGCGCCCGTTCGGCATGGCATAAGGAGCGGCAGACATATTTTCCATGCCGCCCGCAACAACTATCTGCGCATCGCCGGAGATGATCGCGCGTGCGCCCTCAATGCAGGCCTTCATTCCCGAGCCGCAGACCATACCCACGGTATAGGCGGGTACCTCGACCGGAACACCCGCTTTTACGGCCGCCTGCCTGGCGGGGTTCTGCCCCAGCGCGGCAGTCAGGACGCAGCCCATCATAACTTCGTCAACATTCTGCGGGGCAACACCGGCGCGCTCAAGTGCGTCCGCAATGACCGCAGCGCCCAGCGCAGGCGCACTGACGTCCTTCAGGCTCCCGCCGAATGAGCCGACTGCGGTACGGCAGCAATTAACAATATAAACGTCTTTCATTTGCATTCTCCTTTTTCCAGTTCTGTCCGCCAAAGACAAGCCGCATCAGCGGCTTGTCTGCTTGTACGGGGTGCGGTGGGTGAAAAGTGTGAGAATCTGAAACGCAGAATCAGAAAACGCCCTCTTCTTTGAGCTTATCAAGCTCTTCATGGCTCAGGCCGAGATATTTGCCGTAAACGCTTCCGTTATCCTGCCCGAGGGCGGGCGCGGGCGTTCTGACGGAGGGCTTTGTATCTTCAAGCTTGATCGCGCAGCCGTTGACTGTGATATTTCCAAGCGTCGGATGCTCCATTTCAACGAACATCTCACGCGCTTTTACCTGCGGGTCCTCAAGTATCTGGCTGATATCGTATATCGGTCCGGCAGGTATGCCCTTGGACAGTATCAGATCGACGGCCTCGGTCACAGTGAGATCTTTAAGCTTGTCCTCTATAACAGCCTGTATATCATCCTGATTCTCAAGCCTGCCGACCATATCGGCAAATCTCGGGTCGGTGATCATGTCGGGGCGCTCAAGCACATCATTGCAGAGCTTTTCATAAAGCTTCTGGTTGCCGCAGGCAATGATGATTTTTCCGTCCTTGACCTGAAAGGCGTCATACGGAGATACCGCAGCATAGCGGTTGCCCATGCGCGGCGGTATTACGCCGGATTCCAGATACTTAATAGCCGTGTTTTCCGTTGCCGCTATCACTGAGTCCATAAGGCTTATATCCACGCGCTGTCCGACGCCGGTGATATTTCTGGCGTTGACCGCCGCGAGCAGACCGATGGTCAGATGCAGCCCGCCGAGTACGTCGCCAAGCGCGCTGCCCGCTCTTGTGGGGCTTCCGCCGGGCGCACCGGTAATGGCCATAAGCCCGCCCATTGCCTGGCCTAGTATGTCATAGCCCGGGCGCAGGCGGTACGGTCCGGTGTTTCCGAACCCGGCGACAGAGCCGTAAATGATGCGGGGGTTTATCTCTTTCAGTACGTCATAGCCAAGACCGAGCTTGTCCATAACGCCGGGACGGTAGTTTTCTACAACGATGTCCGCCGTCTCGACCATTTTTTTGAAAATCCTTTTTCCCTCATCGGCTTTGAGATTGAGCGTCACGCCTTTTTTGTTGCGGTTGATATTCGCGTAGTAAAGGCTTTCCTTTTCGCCGTTTACATTCTTTCGGAAAGGCGGATAGCTGCGGGTATCGTCCCCGCCGTTTGGCACTTCTATTTTGATAACGTTGGCTCCCATATCCGCCAGCATCATCGTGCAGAGAGGGCCGGCAAGCACACGCGTAAGGTCAAGTACAGTCAGATTTTCAAGCGCAAGATGCCCGCTCATCAGACCTCACCGTCCTCCACCGGAATTTTCATGCGCATAAAGGCGGAACCCATGGATTTGCCGAGGGAGTCGAGACGCAAAGAATGTGTCGCGCCGCCGCCGAGAGCATGATACATGACAAAGTTGAAGCCGTTGAGCTTTGGCAGGTCGTAGCGTATGACCTTGCCCTTGACCATATCGCCGAAGTACTCCTTGACCCGCTCAGGGGTGAGGTATTCGCTCAGGAGCGCATAATATTTGGGGTCGTTGGCAAAAACGCATACATTGCTTGTATCGCCCTTATCGCCGGAACGGCCGTGTGCAAGTGTGTGCAGATACACGTATTTCATTACTCTACCTCCACTACATGAGAAGTAAGCTCGACAAGATCGCGGTCAATAAGCGTCGGCCAAAGACCTACCACATCCTGCGCGTGTGCGCGGCCGCCGAAAAAGCTGGCTCCCGGGGGGCCGTTCAGCTGCAAAGGAGCGATCTCGGGAATAAGCATGGACACATCCTTTTTCTCCTTTGAACGTGCGGCTATTCTGAGTACGACTTCGTTCGTGCGTGCAATAAGATCGTCGTCGATCTCCGCCACACCGAGGTGCAGAGCGTTGAGCCCGAGGTAATCAATACGCAGATCGTCGTACTGCATGCCCTTGCGCTCCATCTTTTTCATGATGATCTCGGCGGCTTTCTTCGCTTTTTCATATGCGTCAGGCCATGCAAATGGCAGATATGTTTCTACCTTGTAGCCTTCATGATAGCCGATGCACATCTTCAGCTTTTCGGGGGCGGGATGTCCCTTTATGCCCGCAACGCGAACCATGTTCGGCCCGACGTCCTCAAGCGTTGCCTCGCTTATATCGGCGGTAACGTCCGGAGTTATATAATTTGCCGGGTCGTGTATCTCATACAGGAACTGTTCCGCGACTGATTCCTTGCACACAAGTCCGCCGCAGTTGGGCGCCTTGGTGATTATAAGGTCGTCCTCGGTGACTTCGGCGATCGGGAAGCCGAGCTGATCCATATCGGGGACGTCGCGCCAGCCGTACATATAGTTGCCGCCCGCGCCCTGACCGCCGCATTCCAGCAGGTGTCCGACCATTATGCCCTTGGCAAGATCGTCAAGATCTTCGTCCTTCCAGCCAAATTCATAGGCAAGAGGCGCAAGGAACATGGCCGAATCCGTGCAGCGTCCGGTGATGATCAGGTCAACGCCCTGTTCAAGCAGCTCCATAAGGGGCTTGCGGCCATAATATACGTTTACATTGACAATGGAGTTCTTAACGTGCTCAAAGTCGCCGGTATCGTCCATGTTGGGAAACTCCATGCCCTGCTCAAGAAGTCCGGGCAGCTTGTCCATCATATCGTCGCCGAGAACATAACCGATCTTGTAGCCCTTGAGTCCCTGCTCCTCGGCAAGTCCCTTTATTACCTGCACCAGACCGAGTATGTTCATGCCGCCGGCGTTGGTAATGATGCGGATGTGCTTTTCAAAAGCCTCCTTGCCTACTGCTTTCCAGAGATTTACAAAGTCTCTGGCGTATCCGGCTTCGGGCTTTTTGAGCTTCTGCCGCTGCATAATGGACAGAGTAAGCTCTGCCAGATAGTCACACGCCATATAATCAAGGTTGCCTTCGTAGATCATGTGAATTGCGGCATCGTTGCTGTCGCCCCAGAATCCCTGGCCGCCGCCGATTCTAATTTTTTTCATTTTTTTCTCCTAAATCCGTAAAAGCCTAATTGTTTTCCGCCTTGTCTCAGGCGCACGTTGTACGCCTGAGACGGCATTTAATTATATACGGGCAAGTATTTCCACCAGGCACTTGTAGCATCGGTCGAAGGAAGCAATGTCAAGCTTTTCGTCCGGTTTATGCGCCTGATAGTGAGTTGCAACAAGAAGTATCATATCAAGCCCAGGAATGTTTTCCATGAAGAAGCCGATCTCGTTGCCGTAATGTGCGCCTATCGGGCGGATATGCTCGCCGTTCTGCTCGAACCACACCTCATCAAAGACGTTGTACAGCGGCGTGCCGGGCTCGACGCAGTGTCCGTAGAAATAATTGTCAACGGTGTATTCAAAGCCGAACAGCTCCGCAAACTGGCGGCTCTCCTCGTCCATATCCTTCATCTTGGACGTGATAGCGCTCGTAGGACGGTAGAACCATGTGATAAGGTCTTCCTTTGTCTCGATCGTCTCAATGACGTGGGAAGAAATGGGCAGATTGGGATATACAAGGCTCGTGTCGATAAGACCGACGGGCAGGATATGCAGCAGATCGATCGTGGCCTTGGTCGCGTCCTCGGGCATTACCGGGGCGGCCTGTGCGCTCTCGCTGATATCCAGCGTCATGTTTGGATCGCTTTCCTTGTGCTCAAACTTTACTTCCTTGATAACCTTCTGCGCGATCTGCTTTGCCTTTTCTATATCCTCGGGCTTTACCGCGATCTTTGCCATGCAGGACACGGGGATCGTGGTGGGGCTGCCGCCCGTCATGCTTATGAGACGGCAGGGCATTTCCTTGCGGATATAGTATACGATGCGCGCCGCAACCTTGATGGCATTGGCAAGCTGGCGTTCGGCAAACTGTATATGTGCGCCGGTAAGGCCGTGCACAAACAGGTCAAGTCCGGCAAATCCGGCGGCTTCTTCACGGACAAAGCGCTTTGTATAGTGCGCATTTGCCGCGCCTGCCGCGATCATAAGACTGGTGCCTTCCATGTTGCCGTCCATGTTGATGTACTTGCGCGCCTTGAGCTGTGAGCAGTCGAAATGCTCCACGCCGTACAGGCCGGGCTCTTCGGCGGTCGTGAACACGCACTCCAGTTCCGGATGCCTGAGGGTCTTATCCTGAAGTATCGCAAGCATATATGCCACGGCAACACCGTCGTCAGAGCCGCAGGTGGTTTCCTCCGCCATAAGATATCCGTCGCGGATGCAGAGCTTTATGCCCTCGTTTTCAAAATCGAAGGTGCTGCCGGGACGCTTGTTCCATATCATGTCCATGTGTCCCTGAAGCATGACCACCTCGTGATCCTCGTAACCCGGCGTGGCGGGTTTGCGCACGACGACATTGTTCATTTCGTCGCGGCGGTACTCATAGCCGAGATTCTTTGCAAAATCGCACACAAAGTCGGCTATTTTTTCTTCTTTGAAGCTGCCGCGGGGAATAGCTGAAATGTCTTCAAACAGCTTTGCATACGGCTTTCCTTCGTGGTCGAGAATGTATTTCATCGTGTTTCTCCTATTGATTTCAGATTATGCCTTGAGCTCGTTCTTGGAGGTGATCTCGCAGACAGCGAAGCCGACAAGAGCGGATACGGGCAGGATCGCATAAACAGGCTGCCATGAAGCGCTCAGACCGGTGACGATCCAGATTATACCGGTTGCAAGGCCTGCGATAATGCTTGCCGCCGCTGCCTTGTTATTCATCTTCTTCCAATACATACCCGCGATCAAAGCGAAGAACATCGGACCGGTCACGCAGGCGATAAGCGTGGTGCACAGCTGGTTGAGCATGGAACGCTGAACCGCAAAGGTCGGGATAATTGTCAGGAAGCCGTAGCCGAAGGCGATAAGACGGGTGAAGGTAAGGGTCTTCTTCTCGCTGAAGTTATTCTTTTTATAGACGGGCTCCATAAGCTGGCGGAAAATAGTGCCGATGGCGAGGAGCTGCCCTGCCAGAGTGCAGATAACGATAAGACCGATGGAAGCGAATATAAGAGCGGTGAGCCAGCCGGGGCAATAGGTGTTGATAACGGTAGCAAATGCAAGAGAGCTGCCTTCCGGTGCGACAAGGTTCATTGCGACGCAGATCATGCCGAGCAGCGCACAGATGAATGCGCAGGGCAGATTGAGAGCGGCGCCGAAAATGATGCCCCTGCGTGCGTTGGAATCATCCTTGGCGATAAGGGAAGGCTGGATCGCCGCCTGCATGGTGAGAAATGCGACAAAGCAAGTGAGGAACCAGCTGAACCATGTCTTGGTGGGCATGGAGAACGGGGTGAAGTAGCTTGCATCCAGAGTGGATTTCAGGTTTGCGATACCGCCGGTTTTGCCAAGTGCTATAAACATACCGACCGCCATGGTGAGGTACATGAGTATACAGCTGACCTTGCTGACATAGTTTGCGCCGGAAACGCCGGATACGACGGTATAGGAAATTGCGAGGACAAGACCGATAACGCATGCCCATGTAAGGGACAGGGACGGCATAATGGTCTGGAACACGGTAGTGAGGGTGAAAAGCTGGATGGGGATGTAAACAAAACCCATGAGCAGGTAGGCGTATGAGTACAGCTTGCTTACGCCCTTGGAGTATCTGTTCTCCATAAAGTTGGCAACTGTGTCCTCGGTGATGTATTTTCTGAGGCTGGCGATGAACAGGGAGGACAGGAGCATGGCGGCAGTGCCGGTAACGCCGTACCAGATGCCCGCGATGCCGTATACATAACCGTTCTGCGCGGCGCCTATCGTCGATGTGCCGCCTATCTGGAATGTGACAAGAAGAATACCGACGGTGACCCAATTCAGGTTCTTGCCGCCGTTTGCCCACTGAGCTGCGCTCGTAACCTTTCTGCCGGCCATGACGCCTATAAGGCAGATAACTGCAATTAAAACAAACATCAATGCTGCGTTCATAATTTACCTCCTATATTTTATTGTTTTTCAGAACGCAAAAACAATTTCCCTTTACTCTTTGCGGTGGGGCTGCCGAAAAAATTACCCTCCTTATTTCAAGCTTTGTTGAAATGATAGCTGCGCACGTGCCGTATATCATATTGTGCTTGTATTTTACTGTCGGTTGTGTTATTTTACAAATAGCAACTTTTTCGGCGCTATATAATTGTGCGTTATACCCACAATTTTTGATATCCGGTATAACCTGTGGTTATGGAGGTTTCCCAGTGGCAATTAATCTTGAGTACTACCGTGCGTTTTATTACGTTGCGTTATATAAAAGCATTTCGCGGGCGGCCGAGGAAATGTTCGTTTCTCAGCCCGCTGTAAGCAAGGCAATACGCAATCTTGAGGAAAGTCTCAAATGCACACTTTTCGTGCGCTCTTCCCATGGGTCGGAGCTGACACGCAACGGCGCTTTGCTTTTCAGCCATGTCTCAAAGGCTTTCGACGAATTTGAAATCGGCGAGAGCATCGTATCCCGGAATGTGCTGGATCAATCGCAGGATATCTATATAGGGGCAACGGAATCATCGCTGTATTCCGTGCTTCTGCCGAAGCTTACGGTTTTCAAGCAGGAATACCCAAATGTGCATTTCCATATAAGCGGCTGCTCCACCAATGAGCTGATCACCATGCTCGTGGAGGGAACGATAGACCTTGCACTCGGCGTGACGCCTATCGTCAAGCAGACAAACCTTCCCATAACGGAGCTTGCCGATGTTTACGACGTGGTTTTTGCGCACAAGGATTTCCCAATAGACGATACGTTCCCGCTCACGATAGAGCAGTTTCTCGCCCAGCCGATCATAGGGGTACGCGCCGACTCGTCCGCCGGAAAGCACATTACGGATTTCTTCGCGGCTTTCGGGTATACATATAAGCCGCTTTTTACCGTCGAAACCTCCTCGCAGGTATGTCCGCTTGCGGAAAACCGGCTCGGCATAGGCATTGCGCCGATGTGGGCACTTGACGAATACAAGGGCGGAAACCTGAAAAAGCTGAACACCGCGTTTTCCATACCGACCCGCAAGATATTCCTTGCCGTCAACAACAAGTACCCGATCTCCCCGCTGTGCCGCAAGTTCATACACCTTGTGCGCGGATGAGTGAGAACGGTAAATAAGGAGAAAAAATGTCATTGAGAAAAGACGCGGACGAAGTGATCCGCCGTGCGATAGACGCCGCGCTTCCGCACAACGCCGTCAGGGCGGCGCTGAACGATTTCAGCCCCGAAGGGAACATATACGTCGTTGCCGTGGGCAAGGCGGCATGGGAGATGGGGCGAAGCGCCGCAGAGGTTCTGCACGGCAGGATAAAGGAAGGCATAGTCGTCACGAAGCACGGCTACGCCGACGGGGATATCGCCGGATTCAGAGTATACGAGGCGGGGCATCCCGTTCCCGACGCCGACACTTATGCCGCGACGCAGGCGGTCATTGATATGGTTGAGCCGCTGGGCGGCGGGGATAACGTCGTTTTCCTGCTGTCGGGCGGCGGCTCGGCGCTTTTTGAAAAGCCGCTCATACCGGTTGAGGATATGGAGCGTCTCACAAGGGAGCTTCTGGCGTCCGGCGCGGACATTGTTGAGATAAACACTCTGCGCAAGCGTTTTTCCGCCGTCAAGGGCGGGCGCTTTGCAAAGCTGTGCGCACCGGCGAAGGTATATGCGGTCGTGCTGTCCGATGTTATCGGCGACCGGCTTGACATGATCGCCTCCGGTCCTGCCGCGCCGGACAGCTCCACCGCCGCCGAGGCAAAGGCACTTGCCGAACGCTACGGCCTTACACTTACGGAGCGGATGAAGGCGCTTCTTGACGCGGAAACGCCGAAAGAGCTTGACAATGTGGAAACGCGTATCACCGGCAGCGTGACGCAACTTTGCCTGTCGGCGGAAAAAACCTGTTCGGCGCTTGGGTATAAGCCCTTTATACTGACCTCATCCCTGAGCTGTACGGCGCGTGATGCGGGTGTATTTCTTGCGAACATCGCGCAAAAATACGCATCATCCGGCAAAAAGCTTGCGTTTATCGCGGGCGGTGAAACCGTTGTGCATCTTACCGGCAGCGGCTTAGGCGGCAGGAATCAGGAGATCGCGCTTGCCGCGGCGGACGGCATTGCGGGGCTTGAAAACGTCTGTGTGTTTTCCGTCGGCTCGGACGGGACTGACGGTCCCACCGACGCGGCCGGCGGATATGCCGACGGCTTCACCAGGGCGCTGCTCAAAAAGCAGGGTGTTGACATCTATGAAACCCTGCAAAACAATGACGCGTATCACGCGCTGGAGAAAAGCGGCGGTCTTATCAGAACGGGCGCCACCGGAACAAACGTAAACGACCTGTCGGTTTTGCTGATAGGATAGAAAAAAGACCTTTGCCCACGGAATCGTATTTCCCAAGGCAAAGGTCTTTTGCACCGTATAACACTGTTATTGGATCAAGCTGTCATTTGCCGACTCTCAGCATTTCAACCAGAGCGCAGTACTTATCCGCAAAGCGGAGTATTGCCGTCTCCTTGGATTTCGGGATCTTGCCGATCTTCCCCGGCCACATATGGCTCCTGACGGACATCTTAGTGCCCTCCGCATTCTCTCCGGCGGTTTTTCCGGCGCTGCCGTTCCCGGCTTCGCAGGTCGTTTTGCCCTCTTCCTCATCGGGCAGTCCGTTCAGATTGAAATCATGCAGCATTGCCGCCTCGACAAGCTCTTTTTCGTCCGCGTTGAGATGCAGACGCTCGTTGATCAGGAAGCTTATCCACGCGACGTTTTCATAATGCTCCGGTGCCGTTGTATTCCTATGCTGTGCATATTCGGGCGTCTCCATGTATTTCTTCATAAGCTCGCTGAACTTTTCTTTCCTCAGCTTGCGAGCCTCGCCGTTCGCACGTATCGGATGCCTGAATTTCTGCACTCTGTTGATCGCGTTGCGGGAGAAGTGATTTTTCGAGTTTATTATCTGATATACCGTTTCCGTCATATGGTTCTGGAACGCGTTGTCCAGCTCCGCTACCTGCCGCTGGAAATCCGTCAGAGCGGAAACGGTCAGCGTAAGGTCTGCCGACAAGACCGCGACGAATATGAGCGCCGCCAGATTTATCACCCATTGCGGAATACCGCTGAGTACCGACAGCGTGAACGGCATCACCCATTTCATGATCGCAATGGCCGCCGCACCGAAAGCCGCAGACGTCGGCACGCTGGTTCTGCCGTTGATATTCATCGGGACATTGCTGTAATCCCACCACCGCGCATTGAAAAGCTTCTCAAGCAGCCACGAGGTCGGGTACTCCAGAATCATGCTGACGACAAAGCCGACAATGAACACCTGCCAGAATGTCAGGTCGGGCAGGACGCCGCTTACAGCGGCATTGTATGTAAAAAAGCCCAGAACGCAGCCGAAGCCGTAAATAGGGCACACAGGACCGTATAAAAAGCCGCGGTTTGCCCATTTGCGCTTGCATATCGAGCAATAAACGCTTTCCCAGACCCAGCCCAGAAAGCTGAAAATAACAAATATGACTACCGCGTCATTCATAGCAGCACCTCTTATTTATACTGATTTTCGGGTCATTTCCCGAACAATTCGGTGTTATTTATAAATAATACCATAAGTCGGCCGATTTTTCCAGACAAATATAAAAAGGATGTACGGCTTCATTCTAAACCGTGCATCCTTTTTCTGTTATGCTGCTGTTATCCGGCGATCATGGCGCGGATGTGATTTTCAAGGCTTATAAGGCTCCATACCTCTTCCTTGGCGGCATTGAGCAGATTGGATCGATCCGCACTTCGGCAGTAGGTACTCATTTTTACACCGTTGAGCTGATGATAATACTTGCAGCTTACGGGATAGCAGGTGCGTTCGATCATGCCTGCCATGCAGAGGAAGTCCGCGACGAGCTTGGCCTTTTCCGGGTCGGAATCCTTATGCGTGACGCAGTATTTATAAAGATCGGGGTGGAAATTGGCCATAACGCCGCTGTATCCCGCCGCGCCGTAGCAGAGCGTATCATACCACGATTGACAGTTGGCGTTGTATATTTTGAGCGGCGTTCCGCGCACGGCGTCTATTCTCTCATGGATAAGCTCAAAGTCACAGCAGGTATCCTTGAGGAAAACGAGCTGTCCGGAGGAAGCATAATCATGCAGGAACTCGGTCGTAAGCAGTCTTTTCCACGGGGCAGGACACTCATAAATGCCGAATGAAATTTCGGGAAATGTTCTGAAAATATCGTCAACGCACTTTCTGAACGCCGTCTCCCCTTCCTTCTTGATGTCAAGGCGGTTGGAGACGAGGACATATGCCCCGATGCCCGGTATCTTCATCATGTTTTCGATCTCGCGGTATTGCGTGACGGTGTCGCAGGCGGTATGTCCGGAGGCGACTATCTGTATTCTTCCGGCGGCTGTTTCCGCGACGCACCTTGCAATATCCAGCTTTTCCTGCTCGGAAAGATACATCATCTCGGATGACTGGCATATTGCGAAAATACCGTCGCAGCCCTTTTCAATATACCAATCGGTAAGCGCCTCGATCGCCTTGAAATCAGGGGTATTGTCCTCCTTCCACGGCGTTATCATTACCGGAAACACACCGGGAGCAATTTCAAAAGCCATAACTGTCTCCTAAATCATTTAAGGAATATATCCTGCATCTGGGCATAAATCTGTTTGCCGCCTGCCACAATATAATCGGAATCCGCGGCGACGGAGATCATGTCCACATTGCGCTGCTGATAACGGCGTATTACGTCTGTGCCGAACAGTCCTATGGAAACGCCCATCTTCTTGCCGCCCTTATGTACGCGCGCAAACACATCGTCCACAACGGCCTCGACCTCGGGATTGAACCAATCGCCGATATGTCCCATTGACGATGCCAGATCGCACGGACCAAGCATTATCACATCAAGACCTTCGATAGAGAGTATTTTATCCAGTTCTTTATAGGCGGCGATGTTTTCAAACTGCAAAATCGTAAGAATATCATCGGATGAGCGTATATACTCCTGCGCGGTCATATCCGCACCGAAGTGCATCGCCCTGCGCGGACCCCAGCCGCGGTTTCCGACGGGCGGATATCTGCACGCCGCAACGGCTTCAAGCGCCAGTTCGTATGAGTTGACCTGGGGAAATACGATGCCCTCCGGCCCCATTTCAAGGATAGGCTTTGCCTGAACCTGAGAGACCTCCGGTATGCGCACTATCGGCGAAACGCCGGTCGCCCGTGCGGCAACAAGGTGATTTCTCAGATCCTCACGCGACATGGATGTATGCTCCATATCTATCCAGAGGTAATCAAAGCCCATATCGCCCATTATTTCGGTCACGCTTGAGTCCGAAAGTGATATGTGCGAGCCGATAGCGGTTTTGCCGCTGTTTAGTTTTTCTCTAAGCTTGTTCATATTGAAATATCCTTTTATAGCTTGCGGGAAGGTTTCCCTTCCCGCGGTTCGGCTGTTTTTTTACTTCACGTAGGACTGGATGAGATCCCAGTCTTCAACCAGAGGCTTGATGTAGGGAATGGTAGCTTCCTTGATAGTCTCGTCGGGCGTTATGACTGTGCAGCCCTTCTTCTCAAGCTCGGAAGCCATGGAAGCTTCCGCTTCCTCCTGCTGCTCGGTCATCCATGCGACTGCGTTTGCAATTGCCTCGTCAAAGACCTTCTTGTCGTTGTCGGAGAAGCTGTTGTAAAGCGCTTCATTTATGAAGACCATATTGGGGCAGATAATGTGGTCGGTGAGGATGATGTACTTTGCGTTCGTCTCATAGAACTTCTGTGCATTGTAGGTGGTGAGGGGGTTCTCCTGACCGTCAACGGTGCCGGTCTGCAAAGCAAGATAGAGGTCGCCGAGAGCCATAGGAGTGGGTGCAGCGTCCCATGCCTCGATCATCTTGACGTACATATCCGCCTGGGGAACACGGATCTTCATGCCCTTGAGGTCGGCAAGAGTATGAACTTCCTTGTTGACGGTGAGCTGACGGGTGCCGTAGTAGAATGTACCGGCAATCTTGACGCCAATGGCGTCAAACAGTTCGTTGAGAACATTCTTATACTCGCCGTTAAGAGCCGTCATCATGTGGTCAACGCTCTGATAAAGGAACGGAGCTTCGACCTGAGATGCTTTGGGGATCATAGTGCCGAACTGAGCGGGACCTTCGGTGATAATGTCTACAAGGCCTGCCTGAACGCCCTCAACAAGGTCCTGAGAGCCGCCCAGAACGCTGTTGGGGTAGCCGGTGATGTGGATGTTTTCGGCCTTTTCGTTTATCTCGTCGATGGCCTTCATCATCATCTGGGTTGCGAGGTGATCTTCGGTGTGGACGGAGCCCCACTTGAGCTCGGTCTTTTTGTCTGCTGCAAACGCGGCGGTGCCAAGAGCGGCCAGCATGCACAGCGCAAGAACCATTGCAAGAATTTTCTTCATGTTTTCCTCCATTTATTTTATTTTCAGCATCGGGTCATACCCGTTAACTGCGGTTTATATCAGCCCGCACCGTAAATGAGGTTTGGCAGCCAGTTGGTGACGGCGGGGACAAAGGTAACTATCATGAGCACGATAAACAGCGGCAGCAGGAACGGCGTTGTCGCCTTTATGACCCGCTGTGCCGGAACCTTCGCAACATTTGAAACGACATAGAGAACAACTCCGACCGGCGGTGTGATAACGCCTATCATGAGGTTGAGTATCATGATAAGGCAGGCCTGCGTCTGCGAAACGCCCATTGCAACCATCGCCGGGATAAGAATAGGTCCAAGGATAAGTATCGCCGCGGTTCCTTCCATGAAGCAGCCCACAACGAGCAGGAAGAGATTGACAACGATAAGGAAAACAAATTTGCTGTCGATGCTTGTGAGCACTCTGGAGATCGTCTGGGGAACCTGCGCGATGGAGAGGATGTATCCGAAGATGTTCGCCGTCATAACGATTGCCAGAACAACGCCCGTCGTCTCGCAGGTGGCAAGCATGACCTCCGGAAGATCCTTCCACTTGAGATCCTTGTACGCATAAAGACCGACTATCAGGGAATAGAGCGACGCAACGACCGCCGCCTCGGTGGTGGTAACGATGCCGGAGTATATTGCGACAAAGAGGATCACCGGAGAGAGCAGAGCAAATATTGCCTCTCTGAACGACTCCCAGACTACTTTGAGACTGGGCTTCGCGTTTCTCGGATAATGGCGCTTTCTCGCATAGTAAGCGACGAGTACACACATGGCGCTCGCCATAAGTATGCCGGGGATAACGCCGCCGACAAAACATCTGCCTATCGAGGCGCTTACCGTGACGCAGAGAATGACCATCGGCAGGGACGGCGGAATGATCGGTCCCAGAACAGAGGACGCGGCAGTGACCGCGCAGGAGAAATCATCGTCGTATCCCAGATCGCGCATTGCCTCTATCTCAATGTTTCCAAGGCCACCCGCGTCGGCGACTGCCGTGCCGGACATACCCGCAAACATTGCCGAGCAGAGAACGTTGGCATGACCCATGCCGCCGGGGATAGAACCGACTATCGTGTTCGCAAAGCGGAACAGCCTTCTTGTAACGCCGCCCGTATTCATCAGGTTGCCCATGAGGATGAAGAACGGCGCGGCAATCATTGTGAAGGAATTTGCCGCCTGCGTTATACGCTGCACGGTAATGACCGGCTGCGTACCGGTAAGGAACATATACAGGAACGAGGACAACCCGAGATTTACATAGAGGGGAAGTCCGGAAAAAAGCAAAACAATAAACGTAATAAGAGCTATCGTCATCGGCGCCATTATTCTTCGTCTCCTCCCTTTTCCTTGTAGTCTCTGGGTCCCTTGGTGACGCACTCAACAAGACCCGCTATTTCATAGAATATTATGATAAGGTTGCACAACGGTCCCATGGCGTACACGACGCCCATGTTTATCTTGACCGCAATGCCTGTGCGGATAGAGCCTATGCCGACAAGCTTTATGCCGTATACGACCATGAGCACGGCGAACAGTATGCACAGCAAATGGTTGAATACCTGAAGCCACTTCTGCACATTTTTCGGCAGGGCGTTCATGAGCGCGGTGATGCGGATATGCGCATCTTTTCTTTCCGCCAGGCACCAGCCGAGATAGCACACCCAGATATAGATAAGCTGAATAGCTTCCTCTGACCACGTGATCGGATCCTTGAGTATCCATCTCCAAAGCACCTGACATATTCCGATCACAAAAATACCCGACAGGAAAAAGACAAGCATAACGTCAATGGCTTTTTCAAGGTATTTTTTGACGGTTGGGACAAACCCTGTCAAATTAACCACTCCTTTTCTCTCTTTTTTTATTTAACAAATTTAACACTCAGTCATGAAAGACACGGCGCATCATTTCGCTCTGGCTTTTCGCGGTATTCACAATGGCGCTCATGTCGCTTCCTGCGGAGATGAACTGGAAGCCTCTGTCAAACCAGAAGCGTACATCCTCTTCACCGTTGGCGCCCACCGCTATACCTATGGGAACGCCCGCAGCCTTGCATTTTGCGACAGCCGTGTCTATAAGCGCAAGAACATCCGGATGGAATATATCATTAAGATGCCCTATCGAGCCGGACAGGTCGCACGGACCGACGATAAAGCCGTCTATGTACTTTACTTTGAGCATATTGTCAAGGTCGCCTATCGCGTCCGCATGCTCAAGCTGGACAAAGCGGCACATACGCTCCGGCGCATCCTCAATATATCCGAAAAGATCCTCCGCGCAGTATTTGCAGGCTCTGCGCGGGCCGAAGCCGCGCTTCCCCAGCGGCGGATAGAGGCAGGCATCCATAGCGTCCTGTGCTTCCTTCGCGGAATTGACCATCGGGAAAATTATCCCGTCGGGTCCCATTTCAAGCACACGCTTTGCAAGATACGGCTCATTGAACGGTATGCGCACTATCGACGCAGCGCCTCCCGCCTTGCAGGCGATTATCTGCATCAGCACCGTTTCATAGTCCATTGCCTCATGCTCCGTGTCTATCCACAGATAGTCAAAGCCGAGCGCCCCAACCATTTCCGAAATACACGGGTCGGTCAGGTCAACCTCAAAGCCGATAAGATGCTGCCCTGAAATAAGCTTCTCTTTGAATTTGTTCATTTTGAAATTTCACGCCCTTTTTTAGTCAAAATTGCCCGTATTGAACTGCACGCAGCGGCTTTACACCCGATTTTGTAAAATAATGCATATTGTTATAAGCGCGCTTCGTTCAAAAGTTGTAACAAACCGCCAAAAAACAATCTCCCAATTATATTTTGAATATATCAACCGCATTACAGAATGTCAATTCGATTTCATAATTTCAGAAATGTTTTTCATTGATTTCAAAAATTATGAAATTTCTGTTGCGGCTCAGCAAAACTATTGGTATAATGAACAAAAAAACGGGAGGATAACGTTTCATGGTGAATCAGAAGGATATAGCCGCCGCTGCCGGGGTTTCGAGGGCAACGGTTTCCCGGGCGTTTACCCAGAACGCAAACATTTCTCCGAAAACACTCAACAAGATCCAGAACGCTATGGAGCGTCTCGGCCTTAAGCCGATCCCATGGTATCCCGCGGGCGACAATAAAAAAAGCCGCCATGTGATGGTCATGGCGGGCGATGTGGCAAATGAATTTTACGCTCATATTATAAAGGGAATATGTGATAAGTTCCATACCTTGGGCATCTATTCCATTGTCTGCAACAGCAACTACGACTCCCATTTTGAGGAGGAGCAGATAAGGTATGCGCAGGAAAACGGCTGTCTCGGAATAATTCTTGTGACCGCGGTGGAATCCGTCACGCTTGTTGAGCGTCTCAAAAAAACGTCGATCCCGGTCATTCTCGTCAACAGGTACATCCATTCGCTGGATATGGACATGGTATGTCTCGACAATTACAGCGGCGGCTACACTGCCGCCAACTGCCTTTTGCAGAGCGGCCACACGAAAATCGCGGTTCTCTCCGGCGGGCGGCACTCCACGCCGCAGCAGGACAGGGTAAGAGGCTTTCGGGACGCCATACGCGATTTCGGAAACAGCAGCATCACATGCAGCGTGTTCTACGGAGAGCAGGTCGCCGAACGCGGCGAACGCTTTGCGGATACACTGATAAGCACGCCCGGCGCATACACTGCGGTATTTGCCCCTTTCTGCCTCATTGCCTACGGGCTTGTCAACAGGCTGAGAAAATTTGATGTGACCGTCCCGAAGGATCTGAGTATTATCTGCTTTGATGATTCAGTGCTTATAGACGAGCGCGGGCTTAACCTGTCAACCGTCAGCTATGACCCGTACACCATGGGGCTTTACGCCGCCGACACGCTGATGCGGCGCTTGGAAAACAGCCGCGCCGGAAAAATCCGGCTCTTGCTGGAGCCGGAGCTGATAGACAGGGGCAGTGTGATAAAGCCGTTATAAGCAGAGCGTGTTTGCGGACGCACGGAGGAGCCGCCGCCTTTTTTCACCGTCTCTGCCGCGCATTGTCTCCGCGATCAGCTGCTGCAAAGGGAAGAGCATGTTTTCATCCATATTGCCGCCTCCATATCCTCAATTCAATTTGCTATATATTATACCACAAATTGGGTCTTTTTCCAGCCTGATATAAAAACATGGCAAATTAGCGGTTGACTAAGCGCGGCAAATATGGTAAAATCTCTTTTGCCGTAAAGGAAAAATTAATATTTGCTAGTATAGCTCAGTCGGTAGAGCAGCTGATTCGTAATCAGCAGGTCGTGTGTTCGAGTCACATTACTAGCTCCAGAAACGTCCCGGATGATGCCGAAAGGTGTTCATTCGGGACTTTCTGTCTCTAAAAGCTCCGCTTGGGCAGCGGCAGCAGGGTCGGCATAAATCCGACGATTTTCCATGCCCGCCGCTCTCCCGCGCCGTTTTCCTCTGCCGGTACTGCCAGTTGACAAATTTGTCTTTTCCCTGTATAATACACGATGTGCATTGAATGATGCACATCGCTTGATGCATTTCATACTGAAAGGATGCTGGATATGGCTCCGAAAAACAAGTTCACGAAAGAAGAAATGACGGAGGCGGCGCTGCGCGTCGTGCGCGCCAATGGGCTCGACTGTCTGACCGCAAAAGCGATAGCGGATGAGCTTGGCACATCCACGCGCCCGATCTTTACCGCCTTTGGCTCTATGGATGAAGTCAGGCAGGCGGTCTATGCCGCGGCGGTGCGCGTATATGACGGCTACACAAGCGCCGGCTTAAAAGAGAATATCCCGTTTCTCGGTGTCGGGAAGAGCTATATCCGCTTTGCGAAGGAAGAGCCGGAGCTTTACCGGTTTTTGTTCCTGACGTGGACGCCGGAGAATGAATACGGCGCGATAAAGTCCATGCAGCATTTACAGGCTCACGTCCGCCCGACGATGATGGACATTTATCATATTACCGCAGGCGAGGCGGACGTGTATTTCCGCGATCTCTGGCTTGCGGCGCACAGCCTGTCAACGCTGATCGTGACCGGCGATTGTCCCTATTCGGACAGAGAGATCGGGCAAATCCTGACGGGCTTCAGTATCAGTATTTTCAAATCAATCAAGGAGATACCAGGCTTTGCCACAGGCGCTTTTGACCGCGATGCGGCATTTCGCGCTTTGACCGGCAAGTAAGCAAAGACGGTAATTTCAGCCCGTCAAAGAATCAAGGAGGATCACAGAATGAAAAACAGTGCGCTGGTTGTGATCGACCTGCAAAATGACATCACGAGCTATGATAAAAAGAAGCTTCCGGAGCTGCTTGCGTATTACGAAAGCAAGGGCTGCACGCTCCTGACGCTTCAGGAAGCTGTACAGGCGTAACGGTCATAGAGGGAAATGAGCGGAAAACTCGGCGGAAGCGCGGCTTTGGAGTGCCGATGCGTATATTTTGCCAATCGGCATATTGTCCGCACTCCGCTTCAGAATATTCCGTCCTGATTTAAAGATATGGAGGTTGCTATGAAAAACAAAAATGCGCTTATCGGCTGCTGCGGACTGGATTGCGAAAAATGCGACGCCCGTATCGCAACAGTCACAAATGACAACGCCCTGCGTGAAAAAACCGCGGCTCTGTGGACGAAGCTCAACGGAGTAACGATCACGCCGGAAATGATCAATTGCACCGGCTGCCGTATAGACGGGGCAAAAACGCCTTTCTGCGACAAGCTCTGCCCCGTACATAACTGTGTTCGGGAAAAGGGGCTGGATACCTGCGCAGACTGTGAGCAGACGGACGCTTGTCCGACACTGGGCTGCATTGCCGTAAACAGTCCGTTTGTTTTGGAAAACCTGAAACGGCTCCGCAAAACAAAATAAACGAAAAAGCATTAGTATTTTGACAAGGGGGTGCGGCAAAATGTTGATTTTGCCGCACCCCCTTGTGCGTATTATTTTGATATGATGTTTTTCCCTATAACATATATTCCTATCAGCATTTCTCCGATGGACAATCCCATCAGCAGACCGGAGAATTTGAAACGGTCTTGTTCGATACGCCGAGCTTTTCCGCCAGCTGCTCCTGCGTGAGATTTTTTTCTTTGCGCTTGTGCGGGGTGGGCTGAGCAGCGCTTCAATATCCGGAGATCTCCGGAACGGCGGCTCTGTTTATCTCGCCGTAAACGAAATTTTCAAACATTGTTCCCAGCCGGTCAACGGATTTATCGACGTCAAAGTCCATTCTGTTCCAAAGGAACTTGATAAAAAAGCCCATATAAGCAAATTTGCAGAACTGAATAATCTCGTCTACATGTTCTTCCGTCAGGTTTTTCCCTTCTACCCGGAGTCTGACCTGCTTTGCAAAGCTGTCATCCGTGCTTGAGAAAACATATCGCTCAAGCTGCTCACGGGAAAGACAATCAAAAATGTGATATATGATCTTGGGATGCTCCTGACAATAGTGAAGAAAAATTTTTGCTTCTTCTCTCCAACCGCCGCTGTCGCCGGACTGCGCCCTCATCTCGCCGATTTTACGGCTCAGCCACGTGTTCAGCAGGGCATATATATCCTGATAATGGTAATAAAACGTGTTGGGGCTGATTCCGCAGCGCTTTACCAGCGCGGACACCGTTATTTTATCAAACTGCATTTCCTCCAGCATTTCTTCAAATGTTGTCATAAGTGCTTTTTGCGTAAGCAGCGCCATATAGCTCCTCCGTTATTGTTTCTTCATACCTTGAAGCATAGTACCACAAAAGAAGAAGACAAACAAGAGGTGTGCGGCCGGAAAAACGACCGCACACCTCTTCAGGCGCATATTCCGTTATTGGCTGACGCGTTCCGAGTAAAGACGCGTCATCTGTTCATATATGACTTCCCTGTTGTTTTCAAAGAATATTTTCCCCAGCGCGGCTTCCATTTCGCGGTGCATGGCATTGTTCTTGGTGAGCGTCACGGCCTCATCGGCAAGCACGCTTGTGTTGTGCGTCGTAACGGCGCCGCCCGAACCGACAAAAAATTCAAGATTGTGCTTTTCGCATCCGCCGACCGCGTTTATCAAAAGCATGGGCAGTCTCTTCTGCGCGGCCTCGGTGACGCTTACCCCGCCGGGCTTTGTCATGTACACATCGGCGCTGTCCAGCAGCACGGACATATCCTCGACTAACCCCAAAATGCGTATATCCCCGTTCGCCTCATATTTCCGCGACAGCTCATCATACAATTCCTGATTGCTCCCGCACAGAACGGAGACCGAAAATGAACCGTCCGCCGCCTGACGGGCAGACAGAATCTCAAGCAGCTCCTCAATGGGGCCGCAGCCCATGCTCCCGCAGGCTACAAGGATGTTTTTCTTTTTTGGGTCGAGCATGAAACGCTCCTTTGCGGAGGTCTTATCGTGGATGATGCCGAACTGTGCGCGTGTGGGTATCCCGCTTACTATTATCTTTTCCGCCGGAACGCCGAAGGACGCCAGCTCCGCTTTCTGCTGTGAGGACGGCACAAAATGCAGCGGCAGGTCAATTTTTTCCGCGCCGGGCGAAACGGTGTAATCCGTCTCCACAACGCTTCCGACGATCGGAAGACCGTATCTTCTGATCGCGTCTGTCAGCATGAGACCGGCGTAGACGTGGCAGCATATGACCTGATCGTATTCCTTGTCCCGTATATATCTGCCGAGCTTTCTTACGCCGAGGTCAAGCAGCCGCCTTACCGAATGACCCTTGCCGTACTGCTTGCGGTGCGTTTCCGCATGGTGATATCCGCGCCGGAAAACCACGGGAGTATTGCGGTAAATATAAGAGTGTACATCGGACGCAAGCTCCGACCAGCCCTGCGGAAGAAACGCCATCGCATCTATGATATCCGCCGTTTCGCCGTGTGAAGCGTAAATTTCTTTGATCGCCGCGGCAGCTGAATTATGTCCGCCGCCGTTGTTGCAGCTCAATATAAGAGTTTTCAAGTTATATCTCTCCGTTCGTTACTGTCGTGGTTTGCGGCTTATCCTCCGCCTTGATTTTACGCTGTTCCTTCATCGCAAGCGCTTTATGAAGCCTGCACAGTCTTGGGCGGTTAAAGCGCTGAACAAAAATGAAAGGGAGATTTCCGAAAAGCACATAGGCAAGGAAAAATACTATTCCGCCCGCTCCGCGCCATATAAACGGCAAAGCAAGTCCCAAAAAGCTCAATATGACGTGCGTCAGCTCTGCCACGCAGGTCTCATTGATCATCACGGCAATTTTTGCGGAATCCATAGGCGCATCCGCAAGGCTTTTTCTCGGCACTATCCCGGAAAACACTTTGCTGACGTCCGGTATTTTATTCTGCCAGCTTTTTATTTTTATCGTTTCATAAAATTTGCCGCTCTTTTCAAACCCGACCTGTCGGAACGGGAATTTTTCGGCTTGGAAAGATATTTTCGCCATCAGCCGCCCTGCCGGAAAGCATAATATTCCAAGAACGGCAATGTATAAAATGCATCTTAAAAAATCCACGGTGTTATCCTGCTCCCTGAAGTCGTTTGTTCATAACCGCCGGTTTCCGGAAAGAGACTTATCCGCGCCGGAAAAGCTTATCAGCATTCGTGCCAGACGGCGTCGATTATCTTCTGATGTTCGTCGCAGCGGAACGCTTTTGACACGCATATGATCGTATATATGCTCTGAATACCCGTAACAAGCAGAGATATCCCGATATAGATCATCAGAGCCGCCGCGCCGGTGAAGGGGTCAAAAATCATAAACACGCCGAGAAGTATACCGACGATGCCGAGTATAAGCGAGGTCCACCAGCTTGAATACCCGAACAGGCGAAGCTCTGTAGACGCCTGAATGGAAAAAATCCCGCTCATTATGATGTAAACGCCGAGGATAACGGGCAGAACCGTCAGCGCGCCCAGCGGATGGCATATCAGGATTATTCCGGCAAGGATACTGAAAATACCGGCTCCAAGATCAAAGCGGAAAAGCACACCGGCAAGTCCAAGCTCAAAATAGCGTATCAGCTCATAAATACCCATTGCGATGCAGACCGCGCCCACAAGATAGCAGGCCGTCAGCGCGGAGATGTCAGGCCATATGATCATGGCGGCGCCAAGCGCGATCGTAAGTACGGATAAAATGATCGCACCGATTTTATACTTCTTGATCGAATCCATTATCAGCACTCCTTTATTGAACCGTTTTCGCCTGAAAACGGTGTTTTTTATATATTAATATAGTATACCAAACCAATTTTCTTAGTCTATTGTGAAAAATGTTTCCCTGCGCAAAACGGTATATTTTTAAATTTCAGCGCAATTTGTGATATTTTGCCATATTTATCCTAAAATCAAGTTGAGCGCATCAGGAAATATCCGAAAAGCGTGGAAACGCCCAAACAATTTTATGCCGCCGTGGGGCTTTAAAAAGCAAATATTTTCTGTATAATAGAGGAAAAACAGCAATGAAGGGAAGACGTATTATGAAAATCGTTATAATTGACGATAGCATAGTGAATCCGGGCGATCTTAGCTGGGAACAGATAGAGAGACTCGGCGAGCTGACCGTGTACTCATCGGAAGCACGGGACAAGGAGGAGATCATACGGCGCGCAGCCGATGCGGATATCATTATCGCCGACCCGCCCGATGTTCCGCACGGGCTTATTGAGGCGTGTCCGAAGCTCAAGGGAATTTTTCTTCTCTCGACCGGCTATGACCATATAGATCTTGAAGCGGCGAAAAAACGCGGCATTGTCGTATGCAATGTGCCGTCCTACGGCACGGCGGCGGTATCGCAGTATGCGATCGCCCTGCTGCTGGCGATTTGCAGCCATACGGACTTCTACTCCGCAAAAGTCCACGAGGGGCTTTGGTTCAACAGAACGCATGAAATAATCGGCGAGCATAGGCTTATCGAGCTTGAGGGGAAGACGATGGGCGTGATAGGCTTCGGCAGAATAGGTCAGCGCGTCGGGCTTATCGCCAAGGCCATGGGCATGAATATCATCGCCTACAACCGCAGTCAGAACGACGCCGGACGCGCAATAGGCGAATATGTTGATTTGGAGGAGCTTTTTGCGCGCTCCGACGTCATATCCCTGCACGCGCCGCTGAACGACAGCAGCCGTCATATCATCAATGCCGCCGCCATTGAAAAGATGAAAGACGGCGTTATCATCATCAACAACGGGCGCGGCGGGCTTGTCGATAACAAGGCGCTGGCAGACGCGCTCATTTCCGGAAAGGTTTATGCCACCGGGCTTGACGTTGTGGACGGCGAGCCTATCGCGCAGGATAATCCCCTGCTCACAGCGCCGCACTGCATAATCACGCCTCACATAAGCTGGCTCCCGAAGGAAGCGCGGCAGAAGATCATCGACGCCTGCGAGGAAAATATATGCGCCTTTATGCACGGCAGGCCGACAAACAACGTGGCAAAATAAAAATCAGCTTGTCAGAGAACCAAGGTTCTCTGACAAGCTGATTTTTATATTCTGACGAGCTTGTACTCTCTTGTTCCAAGCCCGATCTCTTCCGCGTGCTCAAGGCAGCTCTTCCATTCGGCGTCGGGATGGGTCATGTGAAAATGCTCATGGTCATGATCCGTACCGCCGAACTTCTTGAGATTGTCGTCCAGACTGCTGCCCTCTATGACCGGCATTTTATTGCACAGATCGACACATGCCTGGTCAAGCGCGACGGGGTCGAACGAGGCGAGCATACCGACGTCGGGAATGATAGGAATGTCGTTCTCGGAGCGGCAGTCGCAGTTGGGGGAAACGTCACATATGAGCGAAATATGGAAGCAGGGGCGATCCTTGCACACGGCATAGCTGTACTCCGCTATTTTATAGTTGAGCAGCCTGAGTGAATCCTGGAAGAACGGAGTGACCGCGTTCTTTGGGCACAGGGCGAGACATCTGCCGCAGCCGACGCATTTGTCGGTATCAATATGCGCCTTGCCGTTTTCGATAACGGGCGCGCCGTGTGCGCATATCCTCGCGCAGTTTCCGCAGCCGATACAGAGCTTTTCATCGACATAGGGCTTGCCGTCGCAATGCTGCTCCATCTTGCCTGCGCGGGAGCCGCCGCCCATTCCGATATTTTTAAGCGCGCCGCCGAAGCCGGCTTCCTCATGCCCCTTGAAATGCGTCAGGGAAATGACGACGTCCGCGTCCATGAGCGCCCTGCCGATCTTTGCCTCCTTGACATAAGGGAGGTTTATTGGGACAAGCTGTTCGTCAGAGCCTTTCAGACCGTCGGCTATAATAACATGGCATCCTGTCTGGAGAGGTGAAAAGCCGTTGAGATATGCCGTGTCCATATGGTCAAGTGCGTTTTTCCTGCTGCCGACATAGAGCGTGTTGCAGTCGGTAAGGAAGGCCTTGCCGCCAAGCTCCTTCACATAGTCCGCAACGACCCTTGCGTAGTTGGGGCGGAGGAACGCAAGATTGCCCAGCTCACCGAAATGGATTTTGATCGCCGCATATTTGTCGGTAAAATCTATCTGCTCAAAACCGGCGGACTTCATGAGCCGGTGCAGCTTTTGAAGCAGATTTTCACGTGAGGAGGTTTTAAATGTGGTAAAATAAACGTCTGACGGATTCATATTATCACCTCATATAAAATAATTCCGTGTTTATTAAACCATATTTCTGCGAAATTGTCTATATTTTCAAATCAGTTAAAAAAATCTGCGGTATCTATCTTTCCATAGCCGCCAAAGCTTGCGGGGCAGGCAAAAATCTCGTCGGCAAGCTCGCTTCCGAGGAAGATCTTTGTGATCTCGTTTGTCTTTTCGGTCATGTCTATATCTTCAAAAAGCTCGGGATACACGGTTTTTGCGATGAACCACGTGTTGCACAGCACGGTTTCGTAATTGGTGTAATACGCGTTATATGCAAGCTGCAAATACACCTCGCCGCAGCGCCATGCCTTGCAGGTGTCGAACATCGTGCTGTCCTCGGCATAGAGCGGCTTTATATTCTTCACCGCTGCCGCGTCGATTATCATAATATCCATATTCTCGCCGAGAGAGGCAAACTTTTCCGCCTCAATGGGCTGAATGGCGGGACCGGACAGATCGGTGCAGACATTGCGAACATTGGCGACTTCAAAAGAGCAGAAGTTCATGGCGGTCATAAGGTGGTTGGTCGTGCCCCAGTTCCCAAGGCCGCAGATATATACGCCGGGCTTGTCCTCATCCTTGATATCAGCTGTGCGGCGGCTTATTTCTTCGCGTTCGCCCTCGACAAAGGAAACTATCTCATCGGCGCGCTCTTCCCTGCCGAACACAGTTCCGAGAAGCTTCATGCTGCCGGAAAATGCATCGTCGAAAACCGCGTTTTTGCCGGTGCTGAGCGTAATGACGGGAACTCCAAGCTGCTCCTGAAGGGCGTCGGCCTTTTCAACGTCCTCATACTCGGAGACGACGATATCTGGGGCGCAGGAGAGGATCTTTTCAGCCTCCGCGCTCTGTGCGTTGGGGCCGCCCACGCCGCAGGACGGGAGAGCGGAGAACTCCTCTCCGTATGCAAGCATATACGGTCTTGCAACGCCGTCAAACATTTTCGGGCGCTGTTCAAGCGACTCGTTGTCAATATCCTCAACACCGCAGAGCAGTGCAATGTCGCCGACGTAGCTGTACATTCTGAGCGCACCCGCGCCTATGCACACAACGTTTTCATAGCTGCCGGGGATTATCCTGACCTCGCGCCCTATCATATCCGTCACCGTGATCTCATCCGGTGTGTCGGCAAACGCAAGGCAGAGAGAAGACAGCATTGCAAAGCAGAGAATAAGCGATAAAATTTTTTTCACTGGAATACCTCCTGAAATTGAACTGACCTGATTATAATCAAGGCGGAGATATTTCGGAAGCTCCCCCGGGGGATAAATCCGTTAAAAAATTTTGAACGAACAACTTGACATAATATTGTGGAAGCGATAAAATATATCAGATAATATTTTGGGATTTCAGGGGAGAAATCCGTAAAGTATTGCTTGTTCAATTCGGACGGGCGCGTTTTATGCCCCGTCTTGCGTTAGATTCAGACACTTGCACAGTAAGGCTGCCGCTTATCCCGGCAGACTGTTTTTGTCTGCAAAACCACCACAATATTTTAAAGATTGGAGGTGTGTTTTCTTACTATGTCAACGACCCTTTGGTTAGTTATTATTTTCGCAGTGGTCTTAGTGACTTTCGCGGCCGCGTATTATTTCAGCAGGAACGTGCGTATAAAGCGCGGTGAAAGAGAGATAGAAGACGCGGAAGAAGAAGCCAAAAGAATAATAAATGAAGCTATTAAAAGTGGCGAGAGCAAAAAAAGAGAAGCTCTCGTAGAGGCAAAGGAAGAAATGCACAAAGCCCGTTCGGAATTTGAACGGGAGGAAAAATCACGCCGTGCGGAACTGCAGAAGCAGGAACGCCGCCTTCAGCAGAAGGAAGAAAACCTTGATCGCAAGATAGACGCGATCGAAAAGAAGAACGATACGCTCAGCGGAAAGATCGCCGCCGCCGAAGCCCAGCAGAAGGAAATTTCCCAGCTTAAAAAGAGTCAGCTCGATATGCTGGAAAAAATTTCGGGCTTTACCATTGAAGAGGCAAAGGCTTATCTCATAGCGAACGTCCGCGACGACGTCACGCACGAGATGGCAATGAAGGTCAAGGAAATCGAGACGCAGTACAAGGAAGAAGCCGATGCGCGCGCACGCGAGATAATCGCCACCGCGATACAGCGCTGCGCCGCGGATCATTCAAGCGAGATCACCGTTTCCGTCGTTCCTCTCCCCAACGACGAGATGAAAGGCCGCATAATCGGGCGCGAGGGCCGCAATATCCGCAGCATCGAAACGCTGACCGGCTGCGATCTTATTATCGACGATACCCCCGAGGCGATCACCGTCTCCAGCTTTGACCCGGTTCGGCGCGAGGTTGCGCGCATCGCCCTTGAAAAGCTTATTCTTGACGGCCGTATCCACCCTGCAAACATCGAGCTTATGATAGCAAAGGCGCAGAAGGAAGTTAACGCCACTATCAAGGCAGAGGGCGAGAGAGCCGTATTTGAGACTAATATCCACGGTCTGAATCCGGAGCTTATAAAGCTTCTCGGCAGAATGAGATACCGTACAAGCTACGGTCAGAACGTGCTCAACCATTCTATCGAGGTCGCGCATATTTCCGGCCTCCTTGCGGCGGAGCTGGGCGTTGATGTGGCAACGGCAAAGCGCGCAGGTCTTCTCCACGATATCGGCAAGGCGATCGACCATGAGGTCGAAGGAAGCCACGTCACTATCGGCGCGGACATCGCCCGCAAGTATAAGGAGTCCGAAGAGGTTATCCACGCGATCGAAGCCCACCACAACGATGTTGAGCCGCATACCGTTATCGCCTGCATCGTTCAGGCGGCGGACGCCATTTCCGCTTCCCGTCCCGGTGCGAGACGCGAGAATATCGAAAACTACGTCAAGCGTCTTGAAAAGCTTGAGGAAGTTTCCAAGAGCTTCCCCGGCATTGCAAGCTCCTATGCAATTCAGGCGGGACGCGAAATACGCATTATGGTCAAGCCCGAGGAGATCAGCGAGGATCAGATGGTTCTTCTTGCAAGGGACATCGCCAAGAAGATTGAGGACGAGCTTACCTACCCCGGTCAGATCAAGGTTCATCTCCTGCGTGAGACTAAAGCCGTTGATTACGCAAAATAAATACCGCAAGCGCGCTCTTGATGGGACGCGCATATAACAACAGCGATCAGCGCTCATATACGGACTGCCGTGAACAGCAGCCGTATATGAGCGCTTTTGCCTGTACTCTTACATACATTTGATTGCCGTAAAAAAATAAAAAAGCGGTTGAAAAAGCATAGCGGCAGACGTATAATGTAAAGACAAAAAATTGGGAGGCTATATTATGTTTGACAGAAAAGCATATAAAGCAAAAGGCAAGCAGGCGTTTCAGCTGAATTATTGGCTGTGCGTCGCGGTCGCGCTGATAATCGCGCTGCTGTGCGACGGTATGCTCAGCGGTATATACGAGGCAAAGGATGTGCCGTCAAAGCTTGACCGCGGCTATGAGTATTTTGAAGGATACCACGCCGAAGACGGCAGCTTTGACTATGAGATGGCGATATACAACCTTCCGCAGTCGGAGCGCGGCGCGAAGTCGCTTACGGTGGTATTCGGCCTTCTCGGCATATTCGTCTTCTCCGTTGTCGATGTCGGCGGACGCAGATTTTTCCTTAACAACAGCCGCGGCGAGGGACAGTTTTCCGATCTGCTCGTCGGGTTTCAGGACGGGAACTATTGGAAATATGTCTGGTCGATGTTCGCAATAAGGCTTCAGGTCGCGTTATGGAGCCTGCTGCTTATCATACCGGGTATTATCAAAGCGTATGAATACGCAATGGTTCCTTACATAGTTGCGGATAACCCGGGAATGGACAAAAAGACGGCTTTCGCCGTAAGCAAGCAGCTGATGACCGGCAACAAGTGGAATCTCTTCGTGTTTGACCTTTCGTTTATCGGCTGGAACCTGCTCTCGCTGATAAGCCTTAATATTGTCGGCGTGTTCTATGTATTTCCTTACATCAAGTCTGCAAGGGCGGAAGTATATCTCGCTCTCAAGAACGGTCTTGACGGAAAATCCGAGTGGTAAAACAGGATATATGCAAAAAAGTGTTTTGCTCATGAATCGGGCAAAACACTTTTTCATTTATGACCGGCGCTGCTCATCTGCTTCCCGCCGTTTTATTCCTCCGCGGCGGCGAGCCTGTCTATCACCCTGCGGTATTCGTCCGCAGCGGCTTCAAGCAGCTTCCCGCTGCCCTCGACCGCACCCTTGCGAAGCAGCTCCGTAAGCGCTGACACGCTTGAGGCAAGCTTTGAAAAGCCCATGTTCATTGCAACGCCTTTAAGCGTATGCGCGGCTCTGAACGCGGTTTCGCAGTCCCCGTCCGCAAGCGCCGTCTCAAGCGTTACGAAATTTTTATCATCCGCAAACATCTCTAAAAGTCTGGCGATCAGCGCCGGATTCCCAAGACGCGCAGCAACGCTCTCATAATCTTCGCCTATCTCCCGGTATATTTTTTCAACGTCCATTGCTTAGTGTCCTTTCTGTGTCTGTCATTCCGGCAGATTCTCAAGCTCTCTCCTGATGCTTTCCTCGGCTCTCCCGTCAAAAACGCTTTCAAGCCCTGCATCCGCCGTCAGTTCCTTCCGAAGCTGCTCTTCGCTGTCGCGGAGACATTCAAGCAGCAGCGGATTGAACGCGCCGCACTCCCCGTTCATTATCATTTCCATAGCCTTTTCATGGCTGTATGCCTTTTTGTAGCACCGCTCGCTCGTCAGCGCGTCATACACATCCGCAAGTGAGACGACCTGCGCGGCGATCGGGATCTCATCGCCTTTAAGTCCGTCGGGGTATCCGCTGCCGTCCCAGCGCTCATGATGCCAGCGGCATATCTGGCGGCTGTATTTCACAAGCGGCTCATTTTTAAATTCGGTCAGCTCGTCCATCATATCCCCGCCTATTGCGGCATGAGTTTTCATTATTTCATATTCCGCGGCGGTAAGCTTTCCGGGCTTATTGAGAATTTCAGACGGGATGTTTATCTTGCCGATATCATGAAAAGACGAGGCTGTGCATATCACGTCCAGATTGCCCGCAATGCCGCCGTACCTGTCGGTTCTGCCTAAAAGGCGCCTGAGCAGCGCCTCGGTGATTATGTTTATGTCGCGCACGTGCCGTCCGCTTTCGCCGTTTCGCGCCTCGACTATATAGCTCAGCACAGTTACCATGAGCATTGTCGTGTGCTCACGCTGCGCTATCTGCTCGGCGACCATATGGGTAAGCTGCTTCTGCTTGGCATAGAGCATTATGGTGTTGACTATACGGCGGTGAACTATCGAGCGGTCAAACGGACGGTTTATAAAATCCACCGCGCCGAGGTCATATGCGCGGCGCATCTGGACAGGCGAATTTTCCGCCGAGATGATAATGACCTGAACATCATCCGTCCAACGCTGCAAATTCATCTCCGCCAGCACATCAAGCCCGTTTTTTACCGGCATATTGATGTCCAGCAGAATAATGCCTATCTCATCCGCACGCTCTTTAAGGATTTCGATCACTTCCGCTCCGTCGTTTGCCTCGATAAGATCGAACTCTTTCTCAAGCATATCGGTAAGTATCATGCGGTTCATTTCGTTGTCGTCTGCTATCATGATCTTTTTTCCGAAGTTATTCATAACTCTGCTTCTTTCCTGCAAGCAATCGTTCAGCACGCAAAATTATGGTTTTTTACACGGGGCATTTCAGCAGCGCCGTCATGGGCGGCGTTTCCGCGTCTATCTCGATCGCGGAGCTGTCAAAGCGCTTTACATTGCCTGACAGCCGGACGAAGTCGTCTGCCTTTGACAGCACGTCAAACCCGAAGCCGCCGCCGCGATAGTGCATAGGTATCACGATACGCGGCGCTATGACCGACGCCGTCATTGCCGCTGTCTGAGCATCTATTGTGTAATATCCGCCGACAGGGATGAAAAGCACGTCCACCTTGCCAAGCTCCTTCACCTGCTCCGTAGTAAGCAGATGCCCGATATCGCCCATATGGACGGCCCGCATCCCCTCCATATCTACTGCGGTGACAAGATTCTCCCCGCGCAGCGCGCCTTTTTTGCCGTCGTGATATGTCCTGATCTGCCTGAGCGTGAACGCCGGCTTTTTCCCCGTGAGAGTCACGCCGCACGCATAATTATGGTCATCATGTCCGTGGCTGCAAACGACCGCGTCCGCCGTGAGCGGCGGCAAAGAAAGCCCGGGAACTTTTCCCGGCGCATACGGGTCAAAGACAATACTGCCCTCCGTGCTTTCAATCTTGAAGCATGAATGGCCGTACCATGTAATGAGCATAAATATTCCTCCCGACAGCTTTTTTATAATTATAGTTGTCCTCTCCCGCGCCGTCAAGCGCAGTATTATGAATTTTGGCAGTTGACCTTGCTCTGCTAAAATGCTATTATCTACATATATCACATATTTTTCAGGAGGCAAAGATGAAAGGAAGCCGCGGATTCAGAGTTATATTCGGCATTGCTATGCTGATTCTTTTCTCTTTTTATACATACAAGCGCGTCTCAACTTCCCCGCACACGAACGACTTTGACAGCGAGCATGCCTACGTTTACAGCGAGGCCGTTGCACGCATGAAAGCCGAAGAGGCTGCCGCCGCGCAGCAGACCCCGACGCCCGCCGCCGCGGAGACGCCCACGCCTGCCGAGACGCCCGCCCCCACTGAGGAGCCTGTTCCGGAAGAGCCTGAATCCGACCTGCCGGACATTGATATAAACAGCTGGGAATACGTCCTTGTCAATGCGGACAATCCCCTTTCGGCCGACTTTGCCCCGCCCGAGATCGTTGCGGTCAGCGACAGTCAGTGTCCTCTGGACTCCCGTATAAAGGATCCTATTCTCGCCATGAAAGCCGCCGCAGAAGCACAGGGGCTTTCGGTCTACCTCTCCTCCGGCTACCGCAGTTATTCCGATCAGGCGGCAAACTTCATAAGGGTATGCAATAACAACGGCGTAGCAGACGGCAAGGACGCAAATGGGTTCTATATCACAATGCCCGCCGGATGCAGCGAACACCAGACCGGCATCTGCTGCGACATAACGGATCATTATTACGAGATCAAGAACCGCAGCATCGAAAACACCGCAACGTATCAGTATCTTCTTGCACACTGCCATGAATACGGCTTCATTCTCCGCTTCCCCGACGGCAAGGAGGATATAACCGGCGTTATGTATGAGCCGTTCCACTTCCGCTATGTCGGCGTTGAGGCGGCGACGTACATAATGGAAAAGGGGCTTACCTTTGAGGAATTCGTGGCGCTTTACAAAACGCCCGAAGCCGCCACCCCCGCGGCATGATCCGGTGCGATAAATCAACCGTCCCCGTTTATGGTACAGTAAGGCCAGAAACGGGGGCGTTTTTAATCATGGCTTGCCATAGTCAACAACATTTTGTGCGGTAAGGCAGGAGCTTATCATGTTTACTCTGAAGCCCGACCCTGGCATACGGGTCAAAAAAATACATATCCCTTGCGGCAGGCGGCACATTCCGGCGCTTCAACGAGAAGTTTGCCTATGCGCAGGCGCATTATTTTGCCCCGCAGAAGCAATACATAAGGATGCGGCAAATTATTTTTGCCGCATCCCCGTAACTTTTCATTCGCAGTCGAAAATCGCTTTTTTCTCAAGATATCCGCCGAATCTGTCCTTCCAATCGTGATGCAGCTTTGACGCGTCCCAAGCGGAAAGCGCTTCCTTCTTCATCTCGACGACTATCATCACATCATAGCGGTTCGGGCGGTCTATGCAGTTTGGAATGACCGTATACGATTCAACGCCGTCTATCTCTTCACCGGCGGCGAAAAGCTTCTGGATATCCAGCAGCATCGCGGATTTATCTTCAACGCTCTCATTGAATTTTGCAAGAATATGATGCTTCATTTTCCGCTTTCCCCCTTATCCTTTCTTTCAAGCTTACGTTTCTTCCCGTCGGGCGTCACAATATAGGTGTTCTCCAGAACCTCTACCGCGCCTCTGCGCCAATCGGCGATATATTCCTTGCGCAGGGCGTCCCGCTCTGAAAGCTCCTCCTCCGTCAGCTTGCGCGCCTTTGCAAGGCGCGCAAGCTCGTTTATTCTGTCAAGTTTTCCTTTTTCCATTTTCATCGCTCCTCAATAGTTCCGAGTTCGTCAAGCGTCAGTTCAAATGCGGGGATAAAGTGCTCGATAAAATACCCCACCTCCGGAAGCCCGCTTGCGTCAAGCACGGCGCGTATCTGCTTTTCGGCAGAGGTAAATTCATCGTTGCCGGCGCGGCGCTCCTCAATGCACTTTATGTAAGCGGAGAGCTTGTCCGCCGCCTTTACAAGGTCGTATTTCTCGTCGTGCGTCCTGCCGGTAAGCAAGTCCTCAAATGAGGCGCGCACCTCATCCGGCAGCGTCGCAAGCAGCTTGTCGCAGGCAAGCTTTTCCACCTGCCGGTAAGCGCTGCATATCTCTTCGCTGTGGTATTTGATTGGTGTGGGCAGATCGCCGGTCAGAATCTCGCTGCAATCATGATAGAGCGCAACGGCGGCATACTCGTTCGGCTCGCACGGGATCTTGAACACGTCGCGCCGGATCACGCCCAGAGCATGGGCGATGACCGCCACCATATGACTGTGCTCCTGAATATTCTCCGGCATGGCGTTTCTCATGAGACTCCAGCGCCCGATATAGCGCATACGGGATATGTATGCGAAAAAGTTGTCTGTCATTCTTATTCTCCGCAAATTTTTTCGGCAGCACCGCACTGAGCGCTGCCATATATAATATACCACGCTTGTCAGTTAAATTCAATCGTGGTATATTGAGACGGTAATATTGTGTTGTCCGGATATCGGAACGCCGCATTGCACGGCGTTCAGGAAAACGAGGAGGCTGCAATGGTCAATAATACAAAAGTCGTTGATTGTCATGTTCACGTGTCCGCCCAGACCGATATAAATTATCTTGCCGGATTTCTCGCCGGAACGGGGACGGATATGGCAAATATCGTCGCCTGCTCCCACAGCCGCTGTATTTCCCTCGTGCCGCAGGCAATGATGATGAAAGCCGTTTATCCCGGTCGCTTTTATGTCTTTGCCGCGCCCGATCTCAGCGCGTACTATCTCCATGCCGGTGATCTCGGCGAACACATGGCGCTCTATGGGCAGCGCCTCATGGAGCTGGGCTGCGACGGCATAAAGATGCTTGAGGGCAAGCCGCAGATGCGGCGGAAGTTCCCCATCCCCGATTTTGACCTCCCAGTGTGGGAACCGTTCTGGGCATGGGCAGAGGAAAACGGCGTACCGTTCGTCTGGCACGTGAACGACCCGGAAAGCTTCTGGGACGCGTCAAAGGCGCCTTCCTTCGCCATCTCGCAGGGCTGGCTGTACGACGACAGCTATATCAACAACGAGACGCAGTACAGACAGGTTCTCACCGTGCTTGAGCGGCATCCGAAGCTTAAAATAATATTCGCGCATTTCTTTTTCATGTCGGCGCAGCTCAGGCGGCTTTCCGCGATACTTGACAGGTTTGACAACGTAATGGTCGATCTCACGCCGGGAATCGAGATGTATGAAAACCTCTCCCGCGACAGGGCGCAGACTCTTGAGTTCTTTGCACGCTACGGGAAAAGGATATGCTACGGCACGGACATCGGCGGCAGATGCGTACTGATGGGTGAGCATAAGCGGTTCGACCCGCTTGAAAATACCCGCCGGCCGCAGGTGGTAAGGGAATTTCTTGCCGGAAAGGATGAGCGCGAGATGCGCTCCGACGGGCATTATCTTGTAAACAACCCCGCGTTTATCATGCGCCCGCTCTCCCTTGACGGCGAAGCGCTTGCCGATATCCTCGGCGGCAATTTCATGCGTCAGGCGGGCAGTATGCCGAAGCCGGTAAACGCAAAAGCCCTCCTTGAAGAATGTTCGCGGCTGAGAAAAGCTATGGAAGAAATGCGGCGGAAAGTCCCCGGTTTCGCCCCCGACTTCTCCGTTATCGAAAAAGCCGAGATGTTTTTTGCATAAAATACAGAAAAGTTCCTGAAAGCTGTTGCAATTTCAACTTGCAGGTGATAAAATTTGATTTTGTGTTGAAATAAATGAAAATCTGAGACAATGCCGCATATATACGGCGCGGCATTGCAATGAGTCGTACTCATGGGAGCTGGAGAAGTATATGGATAAGCTGAGAAATGTTGCAATAATCGCCCACGTTGACCACGGCAAGACCACGCTGGTTGACGAAATGCTCAAGCAGGGCGGCGTTTACCGCGAAAATCAGGAGGTCGTAGAGCGCGTAATGGACTCCAACGACCTCGAGCGTGAGCGCGGCATAACGATAATGGCCAAGAATACCGCCGTATGGTACGGCGACACCAAGATAAACATTGTTGACACGCCGGGTCACGCCGATTTCGGCGGCGAGGTCGAGCGTATCCTCAAAATGGTCAACGGCGTCATACTCCTTGTTGACGCTGCGGAAGGTCCAATGCCGCAGACGCGCTTCGTTCTCTCCCGCGCACTTGAGCTGGGTCACAGAGTCATCGTTGTCGTCAACAAGATAGACCGCCCCGACCAGCGCGTTCACGAGGTCATTGACGAGGTGCTTGAGCTGCTTATGGATCTCAACGCCACCGATGAGCAGCTTGATTCACCAATGCTTTTCTGCTCCGGCAGGCAGGGTACGGCAAGCTACTCCCCCGACATTCCCGGAACCGATCTCAAGCCGCTGTTTGAGACCATACTGCAATATATTCCCGCCCCCGAGATGGATACCGACAAGCCGTTCCAGATGCTTGTGAGCAGCATAGACTATAACGAATATGTCGGGCGCATCGCAATAGGGCGTATCGAACGCGGCATAATCAGGCAGAACGAAGAGATAGAGGTGTGCAATTTCCATGACACCGGCAGCGCGCCCGCAAAGGCAAAGGCCGTCGCTCTGTTCCAGTTCGACGGGCTTAACAGAGTTCCCGTAACAGAAGCCTCCGCCGGCAACATCATTGCAATGAGCGGCATAGGCGACATCACCATCGGCGACACGATATGCGCCCGCGGATGCAGCGAGCCTCTGCCCTTTGTCAAGATCGGCGCGCCGACGCTTGAAATGACCTTCTCCGTAAACGACAGCCCCTTCGCCGGACGCGAGGGCAAGTTCGTCACCTCCCGCCAGATACGTGACCGCCTTTTCCGCGAAACCTTAAAGGACGTTTCTCTGCGCGTGAAAGAGGTCGAGGACAGCACCGACAGCTTTATAGTTGCGGGGCGCGGCGAGATGAGCCTTTCGATCCTCATCGAGACCATGCGCCGTGAGGGCTTTGAATTTCAGGTATCCCCTCCCCGCGTGCTCTATCAGGAGATAGACGGCAAGAAGTGTGAGCCTATTGAGCGCGTCGTGGTTGACGTACCGCAGGAATATATGGGCTCCGTCATGGAAAAACTCGGTGCGCGCAAGGGCGAATTTCTTGAAATGACCCCTGTCGGCAGCCGGATGAAGCTTGAATTTCTCATTCCCTCAAGAGGTCTTTTCGGATACAGAAACGAATTTCTCACCGATACCAAGGGCGAGGGCATCCTTGCAAGCGTCTTTGAGCGCTATGAGCCGTACAAGGGCGACATCAACCGCCGCAGCACCGGCTCCCTTATCGCGTGGGAGACGGGCGAAGCCGTCGCTTACGGCATATGGAACGCGCAGGAGCGCGGCGCGATGTTCATCACCCCAGGCACGAAGGTGTACGGCGGCATGATAGTGGGCGTATGCCCCAAGAGCGACGACGTGCCGGTCAACGTATGCCGCACGAAGCACCTCACCAACACCCGTGCGTCCGGTTCCGACGAGGCGCTGCGCCTTGTCCCGCCCAAGCAGCTCAGTCTTGAGCAGTGCCTTGAGTTCCTTGCCGATGACGAGCTTCTTGAGGTCACGCCCAAAAATCTCAGACTGAGAAAATCCATTCTCGACCACAGTCTGAGAATGAAAAATCTCATGCGCAACAGATAATAACATTGAAATGAGAGTGAAGCACGGAACCGAAACTTCACTCTCAACTTATATAAAGCCAGTTTCAGGAGGTACGACCGTGAAAATACCGGAATATTTCGGCTCTATGGTTTTTGACGATAAGGTGATGCGGGCAAATCTGTCCGATGATATCTATCACTCTCTCAAAAGAACCATCAACCAGAACGCTACGCTGAATATCGACGTTGCAAACGCCGTTGCCGACGCTATGAAGAAATGGGCGGTGGAGCACGGCGCAACGCACTTTACGCACTGGTTCCAGCCGCTGACCGGCATAACCGCGGAGAAGCACGACAGCTTTATCACCCGTGCGCCGGACGGCAGGGTCATTATGGAGTTTTCAGGCAAGGAGCTTATACAGGGTGAGCCGGACGCCTCCTCTTTCCCCAACGGCGGCCTGCGGGCAACCTTTGAAGCACGCGGCTACACCGCGTGGGACCCTACCTCATATGCGTTTATCAAGGACAATACGCTCTGCATCCCCACGGCGTTCTGCTCCTACGGCGGTGAGGCGCTGGATAAAAAAACGCCGCTCCTGCGGTCAATGGAAGCGCTCAACAAGCAGGCGCTCAGGATACTGCGCCTGTTCGGACACACCGACGTCAAGTGCGTACAGCCCTGTGTAGGTCCGGAGCAGGAATATTTTCTCATTGCAAGGGAGCTTTATGAGCAGCGCATGGATCTGCGTTTCAGCGGACGTACCCTGTTCGGCGCAAAAGCGCCCAAAGGGCAGGATATGACGGGACACTATGCGGGGACGATCAAACCGCGTGTAGCGGCATATATGGCGGAGCTGGACGAGGAGCTTTGGAAGCTCGGCATTTTCGCAAAGACCGAACACAACGAAACCGCCCCCTCACAGCATGAGCTTGCGCCTATCTACACAACCTGCAACATCGCCGCCGACCACAACCAGCTTACCATGGAGATCATGCAGAAGGTGGCGGAGCGGCACAACCTTGTGTGCCTGCTGCACGAAAAGCCTTTTGCCGGAGTGAACGGCGGCGGCAAGCACAACAATTGGTCGATGCAGACCGACAGCGGCGTCAACCTTCTCTCCCCCGGCAGGACACCCTACGAGAACGCACAGTTTTTGCTGTTCCTGTGCGCGGTGATCAAGGCGGTGGACGATTATCAGGAGCTTCTGCGCATTTCCGTTGCGACTGCGTCCAACGACCTGCGTCTCGGCGGCAGCGAGGCCCCGCCCGCTATCATTTCGATATTCCTCGGCGATGAGCTGAGCGCGATACTCGATGCGATAGAGAGCGACAAGCCCTACCGCGGCGGCGGCGAAACGCTTCTGAAGCTGGGTGCGCACGTTCTGCCCCGCATCCCCAAGGACACCACCGACCGCAACCGTACATCCCCCTTTGCCTTCACCGGCAACAAGTTTGAGTTCCGTATGCTCGGCTCTTCAAACTCCATCACCTGCGCGAATATCATGCTCAACACGGCGGTTGCGGAGTCGCTGAGGATATACGCGGACAGGCTCGAAGGCGCGGCGGATTTTGAAACCGCCCTGCACGACATGATAAAGAAGACAATACATGACCATAAGCGCATTGTTTTCAACGGCAACGGCTATGACGACGCGTGGATAAAAGAGGCGACCGAAAAGCGCGGTCTTGCGAACCTGCCAACGACGCCCGACGCGTTTGCGCATCTTATGGACGCGAAAAACGTTAAGCTTCTCTCGTCGCACAGGGTGTTCTCCGAGGCGGAGCTTCGCTCAAGATACGAAATAAATCTCAAACAGTACTGCGGCGTACTCAGCATTGAGGCACAGACGATGGTCAGCATGGCGCGGCGTGAAATTCTCCCCGCGATAGAGGCTTACATGACCGAGCTTTCAACGGCGGCCGCCGCAAGACGTGCGATCCTGCCGGAGCTTAAATGCAGCTACGAGACGGATACTACGGCGCGTCTTACCGTGCTTGCCGACGGCATATACTCTTGCGCGAACGCGCTTGACAGTGCGCTGGACGCCTGCCCGAACGGCGGCGACGCGCTGGACGCGGCAAATTATATGCGCGACAGCCTTCTCCCCACGATGGGCAAGCTCCGCGCCCTCGCAGACGAGGCGGAAACACTCACGGCGGAAAAATACTGGCCGTTCCCGACCTACGGAAAACTGCTGTTTTCATTATGATAAATGAACAGGCTGTCTCAAAATTTTGTTTGAGACAGTCTCATATCCCCCGTTTCCGGAATCGGAAACGGGGGATACTTTTTTATTTTGCAATATTGATCCTGACGGTGACGGTTGTGTTGGGTTTTGCGGTTTCGCTGCCGTCGAGCCAGATGTTTATCGGGATGCTCACGCTCCTGAGCTTTGCGGCAGACGGGGCTATCACGCCGTCCTTGAAGCCTATTGCAAACCGCCCTCCGCCGTATTCGTAAAGCTCAAACATCGCCGCGTTCTTCGCGTCCTTTATCTCCGCTTTCGCTATGCCGTTGAGCGTGAGATCGGCGCTCGTTATCCTGAAATCGCCGCGGCTGTTGACGTCCTTGAGATACAGCGCCGGCTTGCCGGATACCGTCAGCCGCGCCGCGCCCGTCTTCACCGTTATCGCCGTGAGCGGCGTCGCCGCTTCCGCTCCGCTTGCAAAGCTTGCTATTACCCTGACCTTGTATTTGACCCTGCTGTCCGCGCAGATGTTCGTAAGCTTCATGCCGTCTACGGCAAACACGCCCTCAACGGGTCTTGCAAACTTATCCGCACTCGAATACACCTCTACGCGCTCGGTATATCCGGCGCTGCTGACATTCTTGTAGGTCGGTGTAAGGGTTATGCCGCTGCCGGAGCGGATGACGTCTATGCTTCCCTTGACTTTAAGCGTACCCGTGATCGCGGACTTTGCCTGCGCCGGTATTGTCACGGTGAGCGCCACCGCTTTGTAGCCCTCGCCCGCGCTTATAAGCACCTTGTAGCTTGCGCCGTACTCCGTCGCTTCGTTCACGGAGACGTAGAGAGTGCCGCCGGAGTATGACGTATCAAGCTTGCCCTCGGCGCTGTTCTTGCCGGTCTTATCCATAACGCTTATTACCGGCTCACCGAGTGTGTAGTTCTTCGTCGTGCAGGTGACGGCAACGGACGATGCGTCATTCACAAGCTTATTGAGCGTAAGGGCGCTCTTGGAAAGGCGCAGGCTGACCGCAGTCGCCTTGACCGTTATCTTCGCTGACGCAGTAAGCTCCATGCCCGCTATGCTAAGAGTGAGCTGAGCGGTATAGGTGTTGCCCGCGGTGAGATATGCGTTCTCCGCCTTTTCAAGTCTTATTGTATTCCCCGTCTGCGTAACGGTGAAGTACGTATCAAGATCACCCTCGGAGATCGCGGTTCTGCCTTTTGTCTCGGTCACTCTGCCGCCGGTAACGGTGAAGCCGCCGTTGAAGTTCTTGAATGTCGGGGTCAGGGTCACGGCGCTGTCGGGATATGTAAGGTCTATCGCGCCTGCCGCTCTCACCGTAACGCTCGGCTTCATGTTCTCCTTACTCGTTCTGACGGTCAGCACAGCCTCTTTCCCTCCGGGTATGGAGACGGTCACTTTATATGTGCTGCTGTACTTCGTGCCGGGGAGCGAGTGTACATACAGCCTGCCGTCATTGTACCGTGCGTCAAGCGCATCCGCGTTTGAAACGCTTACTGTCGGTTCTGCGCCATAGTCCGCAGGGGTTATTGTCACATCTATTATAGCCGTATCTCCGTATGCCGGGTTGAGTGTCACGGACGCGGTTTTCAGCTTTATGACCGGCGCCGTCTTCCTTACTGTCAGCGCGATGGGAACCGCCGTTCCGGTATCGGCAAAGCTTGCATACAGCGTTATTCTTCCCGCTTTGCTGCCTTCCGCGGTTTTCAGCGTGAACGCGCCCGTTTCCGCGTCAAAATTCTCGACGGTATAGCCGTCGTATGCGGTGAGGCCGGTCACATTATACTGCTCAAGCGTTTCGTTCTTCGCCGTGGGCATGAGCTTCATTTCAACGCCCCTGCTCGATACGCTGC
>UROG01000009.1 GCA_900549485.1 uncultured Eubacteriales bacterium | reverse complement strand
CCGCATGGTCTAAGCCATACGGAGGATTAACTGTTTTACGGACACCCGTCTATATGCCATGCGGGAATTTCTATTCACTTCTCATCACTTCTCACTTCATTTTCCGTAAAGCTCATTCAGGCGGAGAACCTCCGCGACGCTGCGCACGCCCTCCGTGCCTCCGGCCTCGCTGAGCGAAGCGGCGGCGGTGCAGTTGCCCAGAACAATAGCTCTCTCCAGCGGCCAGCCCTTCTCGGCGGCATACAGCACGCCCGCGCAGAACGCATCTCCGGCGCCTACCGTACCTTTGATATACCCCGCTGGAAGCTTCAGGCTGTCGATCTCAACGTAGTTGTTGTTTTCATCAAGCCCGCAGCCTAATTCGGGACAGTGTATCACCGTCCACGTGCTTACGCCGCAAGCCTTGAGCTTTTCAAGCGCCGGCCGGAAATTTTCGCGGTGCAGCCGTCCCTCCCCGTCCCTGAGGACGACCCCCGTCGTCTGCTGTGCCTCAAGCTCGTTGATGGTGAGATAATCGACATATTTCAGCGCCGGAGTGACTGTGCGTGAAAAATCCGCGCCTGATTGAGATACGACGTCGGTCGAGGTTTTCAGCCCGTGCGCCTGCGCCGTGTGCAGAAACCGCGCCATTTTTGTGCCGTACTCGCTGTCCGGAAGATCAAGCTTTGGAAGGAGAAAAATATATCCCGCGTGGATAATGTCGGCATTGAGGTTCTCCCAATCGACATGCTCCTCCCCGAAAAGACCGTTCCCGCCGGTATACGTGAAAAACGTGCGGCAGTTGGTTGTGGTATTCCCGATGACAAGGGTGTACCCGGTCGGTCCGAGGGCAAGCGTACCGGAGACGTCAATGTTCGGATGCGCGGCAAAGACCCCGCGTGAAAAGTCGCCCAGCTCATCGTTTCCGATATTCCCACACAGGACAAGCGGAAGCTCCGGGTCGAGCCGCGCAAGGTCAACGATGCAGTTGGCGGCAAGTCCTCCCATAGAGCGTGAGCTTGACGATTCGATATGGACAAGCTCTCCCTCGTGCGGATAGGCCTTGACGGAGTATGTCACATCAACAATAATATTCCCTGCGCAGCAGATTCCTTTTTTCATTTCTGCACCTCAACAAACCGTTCACGGCAGCTTCGCATTGCGCGGCGCCGCCTTTATAATAACAACAGGGGATGCCGGAAAACAGGATTATATTTCTATTTTACTATTCAAACTGTTTTTGTCAATATTCCGCGCATAAATTTGTGCCGTTTCTGCCGTATAAAAATCATGTGCTCCGTTGACATAAACGCGGCATTATGATACAGTTTCTTTAAGTTTTAACTGCGTTCCGACACTTTTTGAATTACCTTTTTTCAATCAACTTATTTTGATCAAGGAGTGCGCTTCATGAATATTCTCGGAATAGACTTGGGTACCACCGGGTTAAAGGCTGTCCTTACGGATGAATCAGGTAAAATTCTCGGCATCGGTTATAAGCAGTATCCTCTGGACGTGCCGCACAGGGGCTTTGCGGAGCAGTCTCCGCAGGTCTGGTATGAAGCGCTGTGCCATGCCGTCCGTGAAGTGCTTGATAAAACGGGCATTCCTGCCTCGTCAATAGGCTGTGTCGGCTTTTCAGGGCAGATGCACGGTCTTGTGGCTCTCGACAGAAGCGGGAGCGTACTCTGCCCTGCGATCATTCATTGCGACGGGCGGGCGTTCCGCGAAAAGAGCGAGCTTTGCTCCCTCATTTCCACCGAGCAGTTCGGCGAGTGGACGCAGAACCGTCCCAACTCCGGCTTTCAGGTCCTCTCTCTCATGTGGCTCCGCCGCAACCGGCCGGAGATATACGAAAAAATCGACTGCGTGCTGCTGCCGAAGGACTATCTGCGCTTCCGCCTGACAGGAGAAAAGGCCAGCGAAGTGACCGATGCGTGCAGTACGCTGATGTTCGACACGCGCCGCCGCTGCTGGAGCGAGGGCGTGATCGAAGCCGCTCGTATCGACAGAGCGATCCTTCCCGATGCGGATCATTATCCCTATGAGATCGCGGGCAGCGTTACGAAAAAAGCGGCGGCGGAAACGGGACTTGCCGAAGGCACCCGTGTTTCATACGGCGGGGGCGACACGCCCATGACCGCCATTGGCAACGGCATCCTCTCCGCCGGTGAAGCCTCCATCAGTATCGGCACGGCCGGACAGCTTTTAGTTGCAGCAGACAGTCCGAAATATGACCCTCAGCTTCGCACACATACCTTCTGCCACGCAAAAAAGGACAGCTGGTACATAATGGGCGCGATACTCAACGCCTGCCTTGCGCAGAATTGGTTTGACGAAAAAGTCCTGAACGACGGCGATTACGTTGCTCTCGGTGAAGGCGCGGGGAAAATACCGGCAGGCTCAAAGGGGCTGCTGTTCCTGCCCTACCTCACCGGTGAACGCACGCCGCACATGAACGAGCATGCAAGCGGGGCGTTCCTCGGTCTGACGCTTGAGCATGACCGGTTTTGTATGCAGCGCGCCGTTCAGGAGGGCGTCGCATTTGCCCTGAAGGACTGCCTGCAAATTATACAGGGTCTTGATATCCCGCTCAGGCGCATCCTCATATCCGGCGGCGGCGCAAAAAGCGCGCTGTGGCGGCAGATCGTCGCCGACGTTTTTGAGATGCCGCTGTACCAGTCGGCCGCAAGGGAGCAGGCGTCCATGGGCGCCGTTATATGCGCGCAGATCGCCGCCGGTATTTACGGTTCTCTGGAAGACGCCTGCCGCGCACAGGTAGAATACAGCTCTGCCGTGACCGAACCGAATCCGGCAAATTTCAGCGTATACAGAGAGGCTTTCGCCCTTTATCAGGAGGCGTATACCGCCAACCGCACTCTGTTTGAACGCCTGCGGAAGCTCTGAGCGCAAAATATTCTTTATGAGGTGAAACAAATGGCTATAAAACTGATTGCTTTGGATCTTGACGGAACTTTGACCAACAGCAGGAAAGAAGTGACCGCGCATACGAAGGATGTTCTCAGGCAGGCCGCCGCGAAAGGCGCTGTGGTCGTTCTTGCAAGTGGGAGACCTATGCTCGGCATAGCGCCCATCGCCGACTTTCTGGAGCTGGACAAGGCCGGCGGCATTGTAATGGCATACAACGGCGGTCATATCGTGGATTGGAAAACGAAGGAGATCATCAACCTTGTCACATTCAACCGCGAATATATCCCTGAGGCGCTGGCGTTCTCCCACAGATACAACATCCCCATTCTTACATACAGCGAGACCGAGATTCTGACGGAGGGGCCGCTCACCCGCTGGTCGCACCGGGAGGAGACGAATTGCGGCAAGCCCATCACCCTTGTTGACGATCTTGTTTCATATGTTGACTTTCCGATCGTCAAGATGATGTTTGCCGGCGATCCGGAGGAGCTGAAGGTTCCCGAAAGAGAAGTCGCCGCCTATTTTGACGGCAGGCTGGACGTCTACCGCGCAGAACCGCATTTTCTTGAGCTTATGCCCAAGGGGATAAACAAGGCGGCAGGCATTGCCATGATCGCGGACTATCTGGGCGTGAAGCCCGATGAGGTCATGGCTTGCGGCGACGCAAACAACGACATTCCCATGCTCGAATACGCGGGGCTTGGCGTTGCCGTCGCAAACGCCGGGGACGCCGCAAAAGCCGCGGCGCAGTTCGTCACAAAAAGCAACGACGAGGACGGCGTGGCTTACGCCGTCGAGAAATTCGTCCTGAACGTCTGATCTAACACGCCGCACCTGCCGAATATCTGAAAACTCCTTCGCAGAACCGACTGCGGAGGAGTTTTATTTGTCCGAAAAACATAATGTTCAAAATTCGTTTGTGCAAGTTGCATGAAATTTGAATCGAAATTTTGGTAAAAAGAGACAGCATACATTATATTGACCAGAACGATTTCTCGCGTTATAATAATTTAACTCATTATTTTTTATGAAAAAACAGTCGTTTGCATCGCACCAAATTGTTCTGTTTTTTTCGGTCTTATGTGGGTTTTTCAAGGCGATGTTAAAGCAATGGAGGTGTAATTATTGGCGGAAGCAATCAACAACAAAGATTATATTCTGAATGTTGATGGCGTTTCAAAGGCTTTCGGCGGTACTCAGGCACTGAAGAACGTTCAGCTTCATGTAAAAAAAGGTGAGGTTCACGCTCTGCTCGGAGAAAACGGCGCCGGAAAATCTACATTGATGAATATTATCATCGGTCTGCTTCAGAGGGATTCCGGCACGATTGAATTTGAGGGGCGGCCGTACAGCGTAAAAAGTCCTGTTGAGGCCATGCACAGAGGTATCGCAATGGTTCATCAGGAGCTGAACCCGGAGCCGTATCTTACCGTTGCGGAAAACCTGTTCCTGCACAGGGAGAGCATGGTTGGCAAAACCATTTTCCTTGACAAAAAGGCGCAGAACGCGAGGGCGCAGGCGATTCTTGATCAGTTTGACGTCAAGTTTTCCGCAAAAACCATGATGCAGGATATGACTCTCGCCCAAGTCCAGATGGCGGAGATCATCAAGGCCGTCTCCTGTGATGCACGCCTCATTATCATGGATGAGCCTACCTCCTCTCTTGATTCAAACGAAACGGAGCATCTGTTTTCCACGATACGCGACCTGAAATCCAAGGGCGTTTCGATCATATACATCTCCCACAGAATGGAAGAAATTTTTGAGATCTGCGATCAGGTTTCCGTATTCCGCGACGGCACTTACATAGATTCCCGCCCCGTGTCCGGCGTCTCTCATGACGAGCTTATAAGGCTGATGGTCGGGCGCACGGTCGAAAGCGTCTTCCCCAAGGTGGACTGTCCGATAGGCGGCGAGGTCTTTCGGGTGGAGCATCTTTGCGGCGACGGCTTTGAGGATATAAACTTTACCGTTCACGCCGGTGAAATTTTGGGGCTGAGCGGCCTTGTCGGTTCGGGACGCAGTGAAACCGTCCGTGCGATTTTCGGTCTTGACCCGATACATTCCGGAAAAATGTACCTCAACGGCGAGGAAATAAAGAATAAAAACCCCAGAGATGCAATAAAAAAAGGCATCTGCATGGTCAACGAGGACAGGAAGGACTACGGTCTTTGTCTGTTCCGCTCCCTCAGGGAAAACATCTCCCTGCCGAACCTGCCTTCGCGCCAGCCCAAGCTACTGCTCAACCAGAAGCGCGAAAAGCAGGAGGTTGCCGACGTATCGCAGAAGCTGACGGTCAAGGCCGCCAGTATGGAACACAGCGCTTATTCCCTTTCCGGCGGCAACCAGCAAAAGGTCGTCCTTTCAAAATGGATCATGGCTTCCCCGAAGTTCCTGATCCTCGACGAACCGACACGCGGCGTTGACGTCGGTGCAAAATCCGAGATACATACGCTGATGAGTCAGTTCGCCGCCCAGGGTATGGCCATTCTTATGATCTCCTCGGAGCTTCCCGAGATGATGGGCATGGCCGACAGGATCATCATATATCATGAAGGACGGCAGAACGGCGAATTCAGCCGTGCGGACATTCTCAGCGGGAAAGTAACTCAGGACGATATTCTTGCAAAAGAATTCGGTCAGTAACAGGAGGGTACAATGGGCGCAAAGCTTAAATCAAAAAGCAGTTTCTTTGAGTCGGATTCATTCCGTCTCTTTATGGGAAAATACGGTATTGGCGTTATCCTTTTCATCATGCTGGTGTGCCTGAGCATCGCCGAACCCAGCTTCCGCAGCGGCAGGAACCTGATGAACGTCGCAAAGCAGGTCGCAATAAACGGCTCTATCGCGTTCGGTATGTGCCTTGTGATCACTGCGGGCGGCATTGACCTGACCGTTGGCTCACAGCTGGCGCTTGCCGCCGTTCTTCTCGGTGAGTTCGTCATGAAGCGCGGCTGGGGCGTTGTGCCTGCTTGTCTGCTCACTCTCGCCGTCACAACGGCTCTCGGTCTTGTAAACGGCGTTCTCATCTCAAAGTTCAATATGTTCCCGTTTGTCGTCACGCTTTCGATGCAGCTCGTCATACGCGGCATGGCGCAGGTCATCAGCAATGCGCAGGCCATTTCGATAACCGACGCTACCGTAAAGGTGATCTATCAGGGCAAGCTGTGGGGTATCCCCGTGCCGGTCGTGATACTTCTGACATTGGCGGTCATAATGTATATCCTGCTGCACTGGACAAAGCTCGGGCGGTACATTCTTGCGGTCGGCGGCAACGAAAAGGCCGCTATCGCCTCCGGCGTCAACGTCTTCTGGACGAAGGTAATGACCTACACCATTTCCGGCTTCACTGCCGGTCTCGCGGGCATCATCCTCTGCGCAAAGACCTCCTCCGCCCAGTCCAACCTCGGCGTCGGCTACGAAACGGATGCCATTGCCGCCTGCGTTATCGGCGGTACGTCCTTTGCCGGCGGCGTCGCCACCATTCCCGGGGCGCTGATGGGCATAATTATCATAGGCATGATCTACAACGGCATGAATATGATTGGTATCAGCTCCTATTACCAGAGCATCGTCAAAGGCTGCATGATCATTCTCTCCGTTCTCTTTGACAAGGTGATCAACAGGAAAAAGTGACCCGCGCTCCCGTTTTATTCAGAAATTTACGGTGAAACCGTGAAAATAATAAAAGGAAGGAATACTACAATGAAAAAGATTCTCGCAATCGCACTTATCCTCTGCATGGTCCTGTCCCTCTGCGCATTTTCCGCTTCTGCTGAACGCATCGGCGACGTCAACGGCGACGGCAAGTTCATCGTAGGCTACATCTCCAAAAACACCACCGACACTTTCCACGGTCCCATCAACACCTATGCGACCGCAACTCTTGACAAGCTCGTCGAAGACGGCGTTATCGACGGATGGACCGGCATCCTTGACGGTCTGACCGACCCCGGTCATCAGTGCGACCTCGCTGACGACTGCATCGTAAAGGGCTGCGACGCCGTTATCATTCTCCCCGCCGAAGCTGAAGGCTCCGCTCCCGCTGTCGAAGCGCTTGCAAACGAAGGCATTGCAGTCGTTGTCGTCAACTCCAAGACCAACAACACCGATGAGCTTGCTCTGACCTACTGCGGCTCCGACGACGTTTACGCCGGCACCCTGCTTGCACAGCACGTTGTTGACAACTGCCCCGACGGCGGCAAATACCTCCACATTCAGGGCGTTCTCGGCAACTCCGCCCAGATCCAGCGCGGCGAAGGTATGCACTCCATTCTGGATGAGCTCGACGAGTTCGAGATGGTCGGCGAGCTGACCGGCAACTGGAACTCCGACGAAGCAATGAAGATTGCCGAAGACTACCTCACCCAGTACGGTGATGAGCTTGTCGCCATCATCTGCGACAACGACGATATGTCCTCCGGTGCTCAGGGCGTCTGCAACGACGCGGGCTATCCCGGCATCGTATGCGTCGGCGTTGACGGCAACAACTATCCTCTCTCCATGGTCAAGGCAGGCACGATGCTCGCTACCGTTCTCCAGGACGGCGTAGGCCAGATCGACGCAGGCATCAAGGCCGTTGTTGCTCTCTCCAAGGGCGAACCCGTAGAGAAAGAATACACCATTCCCTTCGTTCTCGTAACCGCTGAGAACGTTGACGATTACTACACCGGCGAGTGATCCGGCTCACGGTATTTACCGAAAGCCATACGGCAGGAGTCCCGAACTCCGGTCATATGATGCAAAGGGCTGACGCCGCTTTTTGCGAACAGCCTTTTGCCTCCAACTGATTACAGAGAACCTGCATCCGCACATAATACGGATGCGGGTTCTTTTGTCGGAAACAACAGTTTTTTCGACAAAACGCCGCAAAAGTTTTCGATACGGTCCGATTTTTGGCGGTTGACTTTGATTATTGGTTGATGTATTCTGATATATGGAGAAAGTTGCAGTTATCGGAAGGTCGTGCATTAATGAAGAAACAGCTTTTTGCCTCCGGCAGAATGGAGCTTGCCGGGAACCACACCGATCACCAGAACGGCAGAGTTCTGGCGGGTGCTCTTGACAGCGGCATTTATGCGCAGTTTGAGGCAAACGGGACAAATTATATACGTATTCGTTCAGCCGGATTCAAGCCCTTTGAGATCCGCATAAACCAGACCGGAGTACGAACGGCGGATTTCGGAACGTCCGGCGCACTTGTGCGCGGAATGGTCAGCGGCTTCCGCGATCTCGGGCTCAACGTCGGCGGCTTTGACGCGGTCATGAAGAGCAGTCTGCCCATAGGCGGCGGGCTAAGCTCATCGGCGGCTTTTTCCGTGCTTATCGGGCGTATCCTGAGTGAGCTTTTCAACGATGGGCAGGTTCAGCCCGTCGTTATCGCGCGTACCGCGCAGGAAGCCGAGAACAAGTATTTCGGCAAGCCCTGCGGCTTGCAGGCGCAGCTGACGATCGCGCTGGGCAAAACCGTGTATATTGACTTCAAAACCGGCGAGATAGAGCCGGTCCAGGCTGATTTTGCCTCGATGGGGCTTACGATGTGCCTGACGGAGACCGGCGGCAGTCATGCCGGACTTGACACCTCGTATGCGCGCATTCCCGCCGATATGATATACATCGCAAATCTCTTTGACAAAGGTGTTTTGGGCGACGTCGATCCGGAGGAGTTCCGCAGCAAGGGCTGGGACCCCACGAGCCGCCCCGTCCGCCGCGCAATGCACTTTTTTGACGAGAATGAACGCGTCCCGAAAATGCGTGATGCTCTCAAAAACCGTGACGGAGAGACTTATATGCGCCTGATGAACGAATCCGGACGTTCCTCCGAAAAGCTTCTGACAAACGTGTACACATCTGTGACGGGCGACACGAAGCTTACCGAAGGACTTGATCTGAGCGCAAAGCTGCTTGACGGCAAGGGCGCGTGGCGTGTACACGGCGGCGGGTTCGCAGGCTGTGTGCAGGCGCTTATGCCCTCGGATTACTACGCATACTACAAGCAGGAGATGGACGCCCGTTTCGGCGAAAGCGCCTGCCGCAGAATGAAGCTCATATAAACAAACAACAGACGCCATTCCGAAGAAAATCGGAATGGCGTCTTATATGCAAAACAAGAAAAAGAGATGTGCATCATTTTCCCGCCCCTGCGGGACTGCCGGAAATATGGCATACGCCTCGCAGCCGCAAAAGTTACCGCAGCTCAAAGGTTCTGTATTGTATGGCTTCGGCAATGTGGTCAGGCTGTATATCCGCACTGCCGTCAAGATCGGCAATGGTGCGGGCGACACGGAGAATGCGGTCATAGCTTCTGGCGGAGAGGTTCATGCTGTCAAACGCCATATGCATAAGCTCCTCGCTTCCGCCGCCGAGAACGCAGAACTCGCGTATCTGCTTCGGCTCGATATGGGCGTTGCACATCGTGCCGCTGCCGCCGTAGCGTGTCCGCTGCATCTTTCTTGCCGCGTCCACGCGCCGCTTTATTTCAGCAGAGCTTTCCGAGGGCTTTTTCTGTCTCAGCTCCTCATAATCGAGCGCCGGTACTTCGATAATGATATCGATCCTGTCAAGCAGCGGTCCCGAAATGCGGGAGTGATAGCGCTTCACGTCCTGTTCGCTGCATTTGCATTTTCCCGACGGATGCCCGTACCAGCCGCATTTGCATGGATTCATAGCGCATACCAGCATGAAGCGGCTCGGAAACGTCACCGTTCCGGCGACGCGGGAAACCGTGACCTCGCCGTCCTCAAGCGGCTGACGCAGCACCTCAAGCACATCCGCACGGAACTCCGGCAGCTCGTCGAGAAACAGCACGCCGTTGTGCGCAAGGCTTATCTCTCCGGGCTTCGGAATGCTTCCGCCGCCGGAAAGCCCCGCGGAAGACACCGTGTGGTGCGGGGAGCGGAACGGGCGGGCGGAAACTATCGGGTTTGTGCGGCTTGTAAGCCCCGCGACGGAATGTATCTCGGTCGTCTCGATCATCTCGTCCCGGCTCATATCCGGCAGTATGCCGGGCAGGCGCTTTGCCATCATGGACTTCCCCGCTCCCGGCGGGCCGATTATGAGTATATTATGTCCTCCCGCCGCCGCTATCTCAAAAGCGCGCTTTACGTTCTCCTGTCCCTTGACGTCGGCAAAATCCGGCAGTATGGCGGATGCAGCCGTTATGTCGGGCGCGGCGGCAGGCATAATCTCCTCCTCGCCGCTGAGATGGCATATGAGCTGATGCACGGTTCTGACGGGGTAGATCGCTATCTCGTCGGCAAAGGCGGCCTCGGATGCGTTGTCTTCGGGGACGTAGAGCTTTTTTATTCCGCAGCGCTGCGCCGCGATAGCCATTGGCAGCGCGCCCTGAACAGGGCGCAGCTCCCCGGTCAGCGAAAGCTCACCGAAAAAGGCGCTGTCTTTATCCGGCTGGCGGATATCGCCGAGAGCTGCGAGTATTCCGACAAGCATCGGCAGATCGTACACCGTACCCGCTTTTTTCTTGTCGGCGGGTGCAAGATTGACTACAACGCGGCTTGCGGGAAAGTGAAAGCCGCTGTTTTTGATTGCGGCGCGGACGCGTTCACGCGATTCCTTTACCGCCGCGTCAGGAAGACCGACTATATCGAACGCCGGAAGTCCGTTGGATATGTAGACCTCAAGCGAGACCTCATATCCGCCTACTCCGGTCACGCCGAAGCTTTTAACAGTTGACAGCATATTTCTTCTCCTGCAAGCAGCATTTTTGGCAAACAGCAAAATTCAGCACAATAGCGGGGCAATGCGCCCCGCTATATTTTAAAAGTTATTCTTCCAGTTCGCCGACAAGCGCGATATGCAGCTCATCAAGCTGCTTCTGCTCGACGACGGAGGGCGCGCCCATCATAACGTCGGCGGCGTTCTTGTTCATGGGAAACGGGATTATCTCGCGTATGCTGTCCTCACCTGCAAGAAGCATGACCATACGGTCAACGCCCGGCGCGATGCCGGCATGAGGGGGAGCGCCGTAGCAGAACGCGTTGTACATTGCAGGAAACTTCTTCTTGACGTCCTCTTCGCCGAGACGCACCATCTCAAACGCCTTTATCATGATCTCCGGATCGTGGTTACGCACGGCGCCGGAGGAAAGCTCGATACCGTTGCACACAAGGTCATACTGATCGGCGGTGATGGTCAGAGGATCAACCTCGCCGCGCTCCGCCTTGAGCAGGACGTCAAGTCCGCCTGCGGGCATGGAGAACGGATTATGGCAGAACTCAAGCTCACCGGACTCCTCGCCGATCTCATACATCGGGAAGTCAACGATCCAGCAGAACTCATAGCGTTCCTTATCCATATGGTTGGGGCAGAGCGCGCCAAGCTGCTTGAGCATGACGCCTGCGGTCTTGACGGCGGCGTCATGCACGCCGGCGGAGACCATGACAAGCGTGTTGGGCTTAAGGTCAAGCCGGGCGGTGAGCGCCTCGGCACGGTCGGCGACAAATTTTGAGATGCCGCCTGCGATCGCGCCATGCTCATCCATCCTGAACCAGTAGGGCTTGAAGCCGGACTGAACCTCGACGTCGGCGCAGAGCTTGTCTATCTGCTTGCGGGTAAGCGCACAGTCAGACACGGCGACGGCCTTTACGCACACCTTGTCGGTGTTGAACGGTGCAAACTCGGTATCGCGGGTAAGCGCGGTGATATCCTCAACGTGCAGATCGATACGCAGGTCAGGCTTGTCGCAGCCGTAGCGCTCCATGGATTCAAGATACGGGATGCGTCTGAACGGTGCGGAAGATGCAACGTTATATGTGCCGTATTTTGCAAAGATCGGGGGCAGAACATCCTCAAGAACCGCAAAAACATCCTCCTGGGTGGCAAATGCCATCTCCATATCGAGCTGATAGAACTCACCGGGAGAACGGTCGCCGCGTGCGTCCTCATCGCGGAAGCAAGGAGCTATCTGAAAATAGCGGTCAAAGCCGGAGGTCATCAGCAGCTGCTTGAACTGCTGAGGCGCCTGCGGAAGAGCATAGAACTTGCCGGGGTGCTTTCTTGCGGGGACAAGATAGTCGCGTGCGCCTTCCGGAGAGGAAGCGGTAAGGATAGGCGTGGTTATCTCAAGGAAGCCGTGTTCGGTCATTGCCTGACGGAGTGCGGCGATAACGTTGCAGCGCAGAATGATGTTTTTCTTTACGGCGGGGTTCCTGAGATCAAGATAACGGTACTTCAGACGCAGAGTTTCGTCCGCATCACGGCTGCGGTTTATCTCAAAGGGCAACTCGTTATAGCGGCACTTGCCCAGAACCTCGATTTTTTCAGGGACGACCTCGATATCGCCGGTCGCCTGCTTGGGGTTCTTGCTGGAGCGCTCGCGGACGACGCCCTCAACGGAAATGGTGGATTCCTTGTTGAGCGGCTTGACGATCTTCATCATTTCCTCGGACTCAACGACTACCTGAGTGGTACCGTAAAAGTCGCGGAGAACGATGAACGCGAAATTGCTGCCGACCTCGCGGACGTTTTCCATCCAGCCGACTATTTTTACTTTTTCGCCTGCATTGGCAAGGCGAAGCTCATTGCAGGTGTGTGTACGTGACTGAAACATATCTATCCTCTTTTCTCAAACAACAAATGTTGCGGGATTACAAAAAATTTGAATGAAAGCTTCCGTTTTTACCGAAACCCGCCTGCGGTATCGCCGAGGCGGAAAACCGTGCCGCGAAATTCATCGCCGCCGGAGTATGCAAGATCGACCGAGATGCGTTCCGCCGGAACGCCGTATACCAGCAGCATGAGTACAAACGCTTTAAAATCGTCCAGCGCCTTGTCGAACTCCGGAGAAATACCGCAGTATTGCTCAAGCGCAAACACGGTATCCGCCGCGCCGCCCTTGGCGCTTATGAAGTCCAGCAGCGTCTCTGCCTTGCACGGGAGCATACGCACATCGTCTATAAGCCGCTGTTTTACCGCCGTCTCGCCCTCGGCGGCAAGCGGAGCTATCGCGGCGCATATCTGTCCGCTTTTGCCGTCCATACCGTTCATGGCGAAAAACGCGTCAAGCACGGTGCGGCTGCCGAGAGTGACGGTATCCTTCTTCCCGTTCATAAGCTCTGCCAGGCGCTTTGCCTCGTCGGCGCTTTCAGCGGCTTCAAGTATTATTATGCCGTCTTCTGCCATATGACGCCGCCTTTACAAAAATCTATGGCGCGGCAAAATGCCGCGCCTGGGGTATCACTCGTGGCGCATTATCGCTTCTGCGGATTGACTATGTTGCGCCAATCCAGATCGCCGCGGCGAAGTCCCTGCACAAGAACCTCCGCCGTCGCGGCATTGGTAGCAAAGGGTATCTGATACTGGTCGCAAAGGCGCTCTATCTTGTTTATATCGTCAAAGCCCTTGGGATTGGCGGGATCGCAGAAAAACAGCACCAGATCAAGCTCGTTATACGAGATCCTCGCGCCTATCTGCTGTGCACCGCCCTGATCGGCATGGAGATAGAGCGTGATGGGAAGCCCCGTTGATTCGGACACCAGCTTCCCCGTAACGTGAGTAGCACAGAGAGAATGTTCGGCAAGGATGCCGCAGTATGCGATGCAGAACTGCACCATAAGCTCTTTTTTTCTGTCATGTGCCATTAATGCTATGTTCATGTTATTCCTCCGTGCGCAATAAGCGCATAATTTGTTTTTTATAAATCCTCGCGCACAGAGGATTCCGTCCGCGCCGGGCAGACGCCGCTCCGGCAGCGGGTACGGCGCTTTTGCCGTATACTTTTTTCATTATAACCGCTGTTATTTTGCGATGCAAGACTATTTTTGCATTTTTTGTGATTATTTCAGCAGAGTCATCTCTTCCTCCGAAGAGTCGCTGTATCCGCGGATGGTATGATACGCGTCGAGAATATTTTTCGCTATAAACGCAACGCCCGCACCGGAACCGCCTCGCTCGACAACAACGCTTACCGCAACCTCCGGATTGCCGTAAGGCGCGTAGCAGATAAACATACCGTCATTGGTGATGTTTTCGCCCTTCTGTGCGGTTCCGGTCTTACCGGCGGCTTTTGTGTTCTTGTTGTTCAGCTTGCCGTATTCGCAGGTGATGAACAGGTCATAGTTTGCTTTGTTTCCGGGATCGTTGACAACGAGGTACATTCCCTCATGCACGGCGTCCCAATTGTATTCCGGCGTTTCCACAGTGCTCAGCACCTCCGCCTCGCGCTCATAGAGCTTTTTCGAGTAGTCAAAGGAGCGGACAGACTTGAGGATGGACGCTGAATAGCGTTTGCCGCTGTTGGCGACTGTCGCAACATATTCCGCCATCTGGAGCGGTGTGAAAACCGAGTCGGACTGACCTATGGCCGCCTGAAGCGTATCGCCTATACGCCACTCGGAACCGGCATAGTCATAGTGGTTTGCGCGGTTGGACATATTGCCCGTTGTTTCGACAAGCTCTATCCCCGTATGAACGCCAAGCCCGAAGGCATGGGCATAGTCGCCGAGTGCGTCAACGCCGAGGTCGTTTGCGATCGTATAGAAGAAGTAGTTGCATGAATCCCTGATAGCGGTGGTAACATTTTCCTCAGGGTGGGTCAGATGCTCGGAGGTGGAGTTCCATATCCAGCACTCAGGGGAATAGCCTTCCGCCGAGTATCTTGTGTAGACGCCCTGACACTTGACAAGCGTTTCCGTGTTCAGGTCAACAAGCTTTTCCCCGCTCGTATCCGTCGCGGTCAGCGCGGCGATAGCGGTGCAGAGCTTGAAGGTCGAGCCGGGAGCGTATGCGCCCATGAGCGCCCGGTTGAAAAGAGGAGCGTTAGGTTCTTTGAGAAGATTGGAGTAGTTTTCTATTATTGTGGAAACGTCGTATGTCGGCCAGCTTGCCATGGCAAGCGGTTCACCCGTGTTGACGTCAATGACAACTGCGGCTGCGCCGGTTATCTCGTCCTTCATGTCGGGGTTATAGTCGCCTCGGGCAAGACCCTCCGCACGCTCCTGCTCACGCGTTTTTATCATATCCTCCATTGCGGAGTTAAGAATACGCTCGACCTGCTCCTGAAGGGTGATGTCTATGGTGAGATATATATGATCGCCCGGCACGGGTTCCTTTTCATAGACCGTACTCAGCACCGTACCGGAAGCGTTTTTCGTTTCAAGCACCGTGCCGTCTTCGCCGTGGAGCCTGTCCTCGAATGCATACTCCACCCCGTCCTTACCGACCATTGCGTCGGTGGAGTAGTCCGCAAGAGAATACTTTTCGTATTCCTCCTGCGTCATAAGTCCGGTATAGCCGAGAATGTGCGCGGCGTAATCGGTGCCGTAATCGCGGATAAAAGCCCTGTTGACCTGAATACCGGAGAGCTTGTTTTCCATAATGGAGGTGATAAGCTGCATACTCGCGTCGCTGACAAATATATAATCGGCGGTATTGATGGCATATCTTACGTTGATCGAGTAGCGCACACCCGCGATTATGCGCATTTCCTCTGCGGAATAGCTGTTGTCTATATCATAGCGGGTGCGCATATAGCTCATAAGCTCGACCGCGGTGGGGTTATCAGAGGGCAGATCGTCTATTTTGTCCTTGATATAAGCCGTGAGCATCGTCTTCTGTATCTCGGTCATATCCTCGGTGTACTCAAAAGGCGGCGTCTTGGTAATGGGCAGATCGTCGGTATAGGTATCGCCGTAGCCCTCGACCATCTGCACAAGGCCGAGTATCGTCGCGTTCGGATCCTCGTTGGCAAAAAGCTTTGCCGTATCAATGGTGAGGTTATAACATTCCGAATTGCTGACAAGCATCCTGCCGTAGCGGTCAAGAATGTTGCCGCGTGCGGCGGTGACGGTACGTTTTTCGGTTGTGATCTCGTTGCTCTGGTTGTAGTATTTCTCACCCTCGATTATCTGGAGCTTATAGAGGAACACCACATATACGGTGAGCAGCGTTACAAGGATCATGGCGAGAGCCGCAACTCTGCCGGGTCTTATAAGTCTGTGCATTGAAAAGTCCTTTCCGAATACAGTGCGTGGAAAAATTTATAAGCAAATCGGCTTTCTCAGACAGCGGCGCAGCTTTGCCGCCGGATGCCGCAGGCGTATAATACGGCGCCGCCCTTATTCTATCCATTCCGCAGGCGGGTAATAAGCCAGCACGGCGGGCGGCATAGACCACAGGGTCTGGAGAAAAACGGTGACAAGCATCACAGGCGCGAAGGCGTCCATGGCGCTGGTTTTGAGCATCTGGACGATCCCCGTTGCAAGAAGCCCGACAAAGGCGGCGCCCATATAGGCAAAGAAGCGGCGGTTTATGAAAAACTGCGCCACGAAGCCGGAAGCAAAGGCAAGCGCGGGGAAGAGGATGGTAAAGGTCGTTGTGTTTTCGATAAACGCCATATCTGCAAAAAAGCCCATTATAAGGCTGAAAACCGCGCCGAAGGTTGCGCCCTCAAACATCCCCACCGCGACAGCCACGGCCGGAAGCACCAGCGGACACACGCCGAGCGGGCGTATCTGCGTGAACAGCATATTCTGCGTGATCAGGGCGAGAAACATATACAAGGCATATTTCAGCAGTCTTTTGATGTTTTTCGCCGAGAAAAAGTCTTTTACGTTCAAATCTTATTCCACCACTTCATAGCTCTTGATGATAAACACCTGGACGAGCGAATCATAGTTGCAGGCGGGCTTTATAAGTCCGTACTCTATCTGACCGCCTGCCTCGGTCTGGATATTCGTGATAGTGCCGAGGACAAGTCCGGCGGGAAATGCGCCGCCCGAGCCGGAGGTAAGAATCTCATCGCCGACAAAAAGCTGTGCGCCGTCGGCAAGGAACGTGAGCTTTGCAAGCTTCTGCTTCATGAGCGCGTACTCACCGATGACCATGCCGGAGGAGCCTGAGCCGCTGACATATGCGCCCACGCTCATATCGACGTCAAGAAGCGTGCTGACCGTCGCCCATGTTTCGCCCAGCTCCGTCACCTGCCCGACGACAACGCCGTATTCCGTGACGACAGGGTCGTTAAGCTCTATCCCGGAGCTTTTGCCCTTGCTTATCGTAAAGGAGGATGACCAGTTGGATGATGACCACAGAACCACCTTGCACGATTCCATGACATAATCGGTATGCTTTTCCCTCAGGTTGAGCAGCTCACGCAGTCTCACGTTTTCCTCGGAAGCGTCCATACCGTCGCGGGCAGACTGCTGCGCGTCGGCAAGCTGCTGGCGGAGGGATTCATTTTCCGCCTGCAAGGAGTCGTATTTATAAAGATAGCCGTATATCGTATCAAACCAGTTGACCGTAGAGCTGAGAACCTTTTTGATAGGCGCTTCGACTATGCCCGTGACGTTCTGGATAAGTCCTATCTGCCCGTCCCGCGCAGCGGAGGTGAAGCCGACGATCAGCGCCACGGCAATGACGATAACGCCGATACGTATTCCGTTTTTCTTCAGATATTCTTTCATGTTCAAGTGAGGAACGGGCAGAGGAAGAAAGGCTTTTCTCTCTGCACGCCGCACCCCGTACTCCCGTTTATATCAGATTATAGCCGATTTTTTTCATCATGGCGTCAAGCCTGCACAGCGGCAGACCCATAACGTTGAAAAAGTCGCCGTCGATGCCGCTGACGAAAAGAGCGCCCTTGCCCTGCGCGCCGTAGCTTCCCGCCTTATCCATCGGTTCGCCCGTCGCAACATAGCGGTCGATCTCATCGGGTGAGATTTCCCTGAAACGGACATGACTCACTTCACATTCGCTTATTATCTCATCCCCGCTTATGACGGTCACGCCGGTATAGACCTGATGGGTGCATCCGGAAAGCTCGGACAGCATTCTTTTTGCTTCCGCTTCGCTATGCGGCTTGCCGAATATGCGCCCGTTGAACCAGACGATAGTATCAGCCGCAATTATAATGTCCCCGTCCTGTGCGGCGGCGGCGACCTCAGCGGCCTTCTGGCGCGACAGCGCCCTGACCGTCTCCTCCGGACCTGCGCCCTCTACCGGACATTCCTCGCCCTTGGCGGGAATTATTTTCATATCTTTGACTTCCAGCATCTCCAGAAGTTCCTTGCGGCGCGGAGAGCCGGACGCTAAAATCACGCTCATTTATATACCTCTTTTTGTAAGTGTGGAGTGAGGAACTGTTGTGTCGGCTTCGCCGGCATATTAAATTCTCTCAGTTGCCGGAATTGCTTTTTCATAATTCGCATTTCCGGAAAATTCAAGTTTTTTATGAGAACAGGTATGTTGAGGTAAATATGATTTGCCGCGTCAGCGGCTCCATAACTCCTCATTCCTCACTCCTAAATCCTCACTGCGCTGCTTATCAGTCTACTCCGCGGTAGTACAGTCCCCTTGTGAGGACGTTCGGCTTGTAGTCGGAAAGCCCCAGATGCCCCTTTGCGACCTCGATGCACTCTCTCGGGCTTTCTGTGGTGAACATCATACGCAGCGCCCACAGTCCGGCGGAGTAGAGATCTTCCTTCTTGTCGGCGAGATAGAGCTTGTGCGCGTTGTATATGACGTTGCGGCAGCCGAATTCCTTCACCACCGGAAAGACGGAACCCATACGGTCCGACATCTGCGCGGGGGTCTGGCAGCTGCACCGGCCGGAGCTGTGGCTGATAATGCACTGATCGGACACCATGAGCGGAAGCCTGCCATACATTATGACCTCGGTATCAAGCGGCTTTGCCATATCCTTTATCTGCGCAAGTCTCAGCTCAAAGGACGCTGTCGCGGAGAGAAATCCCATCGCACTGAGCATTTCCAATGTGCGTGAGTTGAAAGCGTTGAAGCCGAAATCGGCGCGGAGCTTCATCCCGGCTTTCCTCGCCAGCACGACCTGACCGAGATTGCCGACAAGCGCCTCGTTGACGCCGTAATCGAAGAGCTTCTGAAGCACGGTGTATACTTCCTCGGTCTGATCGTCGGTTATTATTCTCGGCAGCACCGCGACGGGAACGCAGCCTCTTTCCGCGAACGGGAGAAGCAGCTTCGGATTTTCCGCCATGACCATGGCGGGAACGTATATATACGCGGGCTTCAGCTGAGCAAGCTCAGGCGTGAGCTGCTCGGCAGTGAGCACCTGAAAAATAAGCTTGGGGTCGGCGACGGTCTGCACGTTCTGCGGAGGGGCAGGCATGGGAAGATTCCGCCTTGCGGGAGGAGCGGCGCGTTTTTCCGAAAGCTCGGAGACAAGCTTGCGTCTGAGCTCGTTTACTTCCGCCGCGGGAAGGTACAGCCCCGCATCAGCCTTCGCCTTGTTTTCGATGCAGTTGTACGGCGTTCCGCCGGTTTTGAACATCTGCTCGATAAGATATCCCTCGCTCAGTCCCTGGCGCATTGCCTTTTCCGGCATGGGGCCGAAAGCCACGGCCTTGTTTCCGTCGTTATCAAAGGCGATCGCCTTTATCCGCTCGTTCTTTTCCGCTATCGTATAGAAATGCACAGGAACGCGGCGAAGCTCACCGTCGGCATAGGCGCGTCTCGCGGTGGTGAATATTTTTTCCGAACCCTCGGTGCTTTCGCCGCGGATGCCGAACATATCCTTTTTGTCGCCGTTGAAATAGCCCTTGGTAAAGCCCTGCCGCGAAAAAGCCTTCGTCAGCATGTCCATCTCCTCGGGAGTTGGGGCGCGGTTCTCTTTCAGGGCTTTGGAATAGATGCCGGTGACAATGGCGGTGTATTCCGGGCGCTTCATCCTGCCCTCGATCTTGATGCACGTCACGCCCGCGTCCTCAAGCGCGCCAAGTTCGTCCACAAGGCAGTTGTCCTTGAGTGAAAGCGGATAATCGTCCATCCGCCCGCCGAGAGAATACTGCATACGGCAGGGCTGGGCGCACATTCCGCGGTTGCCGCTGCGCCTGCCGATGAGCGCGGACATATAGCATTGTCCCGAATGGCAGAAGCACAGAGCGCCGTGGACAAACACCTCTATCTCGATCGGTGAGTTCTTGCAGATGAATTTTATCTGCTCAAGGCTCAGCTCACGCGCAAGCACTGCCCTCGTAAGCCCCATTTCCGCCGCCGCCTGAACGCCCGCAAGATTGTGAATGGTCATCTGCGTGCTGGCATGGAGCGGGATGTCCGGTACCGCACGGCGCAGAGCGCTGATAAGCCCGAGATCCTGTATTATAATGCCATCCGCCCCGCATCGTGAAGCAAGACGCGCACTGTTGACCGCCTGCTCCATCTCCCTGTCGTTGACGACGGTGTTGAGAGTGAGATAGGTCTTGCACCCGCGGATACGGCAGTAGCGCACGGCCTTTTCAAATTCCTCTTCTGTAAAATTTTTTGCACCCCGGCGGGCGTTGAAGTCGCCCACGCCGAGATATATCGCATCGGCGCCGTTCTGTACGGCGGCGATGACCGCCTCCGGCGAACCGGCCGGAGAAAGAAGCTCAAGCATCGTATCATTTCCTTTGTATCAAATACGCAATTATACATGCTGAATTATAGCACATATATACCTATTGCGACAAGTCAAAAATGATGCTATAATCGTAAACGATTTTTGAAATTTCTGTTGACGGATCATATTCAGGATCGTGGGAAGGGGGTTCCGGAATGTCGGAGGCAAAGTGTTTTGAGATATCTTCACAGGATGCGGACAGGCTTATCGCCGCGCATGACGCGGAGGTAGCGCTGCTTTATATATACAGACTGCGTACCGGCTGCACCGATGACGAACGCACCGCCCGTGATCTCTGCATGACGCTCAGGGCGGTAAAAGAGACAAGCGAAAAGCTTGAGCGCATGACGCAGCCGACGGGCGCAGCGCAGAAATACGCCGCCGCGCAGGAGCTTTCCGACGGAATACCGGAATATACCTCTGCCGACGTCGTCAGGCGCAGTGAGAGCGATCCGGCGTTTTCCGCGATAGTCGCGGAGGCGACACGTATAATGGGCAAGACCATCAGCAGCCCCGATCTTAAAATACTCTTCGGGATATATGAGCATCTTGGGATGCCGGCGGAGGTCGTGCTGCTCATGCTCAACTACTGCGCGATAGTGTATGAGCGCAAATACGGCTCGCAGCGGCGTCCGTCAATGAACGCCTTCCGCAAGGAGGCTCTTTATTGGGCGGACAGGGAAATTCTCACGATAGAGGCGGCGGAGGAGTACATAGAGTGGCAGAACAGGCGCACAAGCGACGTCGGGCGAATAAAGGAAGTTCTCGGCATACGCGGGCGGGAGCTTGTGAAGTCGGAGCTTGAAAAGATAAACTCATGGCTCGACATGGGCTTTTCCGAGGACGCGATATCCATCGCATATGAACGCACCGTGACAAACACCGGCGCTCTCAAGTGGAACTACATGGACAAGATACTCCGCAGCTGGAAAGAAAAAAACCTTATGACTCCGCAGGAAATTGAGGAGAAGGACGGCAGGCGCGCAGGCGCGCCGAAGTCCTCCGGCAAGCCGAAGGACGGCGATATGAGCAAGTATTTCAGCGCCCTTGACGACGCGCTCAGCAAGATCTGAGCCGGTGCGCTTTTTATAAGACAGCAGTATTGCAAAGGATGATGTGCAATGGCATACGACGGGAGAATTCTTGCAAAGGCAAGAGCAGAGCTTGAGAAAATACGCAGCGGCAACAGAGCCGAGATGCAGCGCAGGCGCGGCGCGGTGTATTCCCGCATTCCGCGCATTTCCGTCATCGACGGCAGGATGCGCGAGCAGATGACGGAGCTTGTGCGTATGACCATCGCCCGAAGACCGGATATCCGGCAGCAGGTGGAGCTGCTTGAAAAGGAAAATCTCGAATTGCAGGCCGAGCGGGCGGAGCTTCTCACGGCGAACGGCTTCCCCATCGACTATCTCGACGATATATGCACCTGCAAAAAATGCGGCGATACCGGAATATATAATGATAATGTGTGCGAATGTCTGGACCGGCTTTATAACGCGGAGCTTACAAAGGAGCTTGGTACGCTTATCCGCCGCGGGGACGAGTGCTTTGAGCGATTTGATCTCAGACTGTACAGCGACGAGCCGGACGAGAAATACAATGTCGTTCCGCGCCGCGTTATGGCAAAAACGCTTGAGGTCTGCCGCCGCTTCGCGGAAAATTTCCCGAACGTGTCCTCAAACCTGCTCATGCAGGGCGACACGGGTCTCGGCAAGACCTATCTTTCCGCCTGTATAGCGCGTTCCGTTGCCGACAAGGGATACTCCGTATGCTACGATTCCGCCTTTACCGCGCTTGAGTATTTTGAAAAGCAGAAGTTCGGCCGCGACGCAGACGACTGGGAGGCGGTAGACAGGCGCGTGAAGCGTATGCTGGACTGCGACCTCATGATACTTGACGATCTCGGCACGGAGATGGCTACGCCGATGTCGCTCAGCGCCCTGTATATACTTATAAACACACGCCTTGTCAACGGCAGGAGAATGATAATCAGCACCAACCTCATGGACGAGGAGATAAAAAAGCGTTATACTCCGCAGATAGCGTCGCGCCTTGTGGGCGAATTTCTTCATCTGCCGTTTGCCGGCAGGGACATCCGCCTTATGAAGCAGGAGCTTTGATACGGAACACAACTGCGAGGCTTTTTGACAGTCTCACCTGAAAGGAGTTGCAGATCATGCAGCATGAAATTACGCGGGAAATCCCATTGCTGGACGAAAAGGGAAATCTTACCGAAGCGGGCTACGCAAGAAAGCTTCTCCCAATATACAGCAGAAAGGCGGTAAAAGCCTCGCCGATGCGCATCAAGGAGTGGGATTACTATCTTGTGAGCAACGGCCGCTATGCAATGGCGCTCACCATAGCCGACAACGGCTATATGGGTCTTGACTCGATCTCCCTGCTCGATTTTGAAAACAACATCAACATAACGCAAAGCCCGATGAGCTTTATGCCTCTCGGCAGGGTGAAGCTGCCCGAAAGCAGCCGCTGCGGCGATACCGAACACAGCGGCAAGGGCTACGGACTCAGCTTCAAAAATGACGGCGGCGGCAGGCGCGTGCTTACCGCGCACATGGACGCTTTCGGTCCCGAGGGCGCGTTTGTGAGCAGTGTGGAGCTGTTTGACGAGCCGGAGGAAAGCATGGTCATATGCACGCCCTTTGACAAGCCCGCCCATTTCTATTTCAACCAGAAAATAAACTGTCTGCGCGTCAGAGGTGAGATGAAGTACGGCGACAGGACGTACACCTTCGACCCCTCCGACAGCTTTGCCGTTCTCGATTGGGGACGCGGCGTGTGGACGTATCATAACACGTGGTACTGGGGCAGCGCTTCTTATCACGTGGGCGGCGTACCGTTCGGCTGGAACATCGGCTGCGGCTTCGGCGATACGTCTGCGGCAAGCGAAAATATGCTCTTTTACAACGGCCGTGCGCATAAGCTTAGTCAGGTCACCTTCAACATCCCCGGCGATGAAAAGGATTTCCTCTCCCCGTGGACATTCACTTCCGACGACGGCAGGTTTGAAATGGACTTTGTGCCGCAGATGGACAGAGCCTCCTGTACCGACGTCAGGCTCATAAAATCCGATCAGCATCAGGTGTTCGGCCGCTACTCCGGAAAAGCCGTGCTTGACGACGGCACGGCAATAAATGTAAAGGACTTTCCCGGCTTCGCCGAAAAGGTGGAAAACAAATGGTAAATCTCTCCCCCGCCGAACAGAACGGAATATTCAGGCGCAAGGGCGCGCTTTTGAAATTCATCCTCTCATACGGCGTTATCCAGACCCATGTTTTTAACGTCGGAATATACTCTCTTGAGAGCATGGACGGCGCTTTTGCCGCGTTTGTGCTGTGGCTTGAGAACAATTGGCTCGTCGCCTCCGGACTTATCATTCCCGCGTTCTATTTTATCTCCGGCTTTTCATACTTCAGCGGCTATACCTATGCCGCCACGCTTGACAAGTGGAAGCGCCGGGTGTTCACGCTCCTTATACCTTGGGTGTGCTGGAACACGATCATGTGGTTTTTCTATATTGTTGTGAGCCGTGTTCCGGCGATATCCGCACACATGAACACGACGCTCAATTATCATCTTTCGCTCAGATCATGGTTTGTGGACGGACTTATTCATTCCGCCGACGGACCCATGTGGTTCATGCTCAACCTGATAGTCGCCGTGCTGCTCAGCCCCGCGATATATGCGCTGATAAAAAACAGATACACCGGCGCCGCCGCCATACTCTGCGGCATTGTCCTTGTATACCTCACCGATGCGGGCAGATATACTCTGACGGTCTCGACGCTGTTCTTTGCCGAGGCAGGATATCTTGCAATACACTTCCGCCCTCTCTTTCTGCGGCGGTATAAGCTGCCGGTGCGCCTCGGCGCGGGCGCGGTGCTGATGCTGTATATGATATTCTGCGCCTCTCCCAAGCTCCAGAACGGTGGGCTTGCCCATGTGCTTGTTTTCGGCGTGACAAGTCCGGCGATCTGGCTGCTGCTTGGCGACGGCGAGATGCACGCGTTTACCAAAAAGGTCGATAAATACCGCTTCTGGATGTACTGCTCCCATTATTTCCCGCTGGAATGCGTGGAAAAGCTCATCCTTATCGCAATGGGCGTTTCGGCGGGCGCGGCGCTGTTTGACTTTGTATTTGCTCCCATAATAACAATGGCGCTTCTTATCGCGGCGGGCTATATTGTGAAAAGGCTCATGCCCGCGGTATGGGCGGTTCTCAACGGCTATATGCCGCCGTACAGAAAAAACTGATCCGTCAACATCTCATAAGGAGGAACAATATGCTTTCAAATTATTCAACTGCATCCAAGGCACAGCTCGAGGAAGAATATAAGCTGTGTTCGGAAAAATATGAAGCCCTCAAGGCAAAGGGGCTGAAGCTCAATATGGCGCGCGGAAAGCCCGGCTCAAAGCAGCTTGACCTTGTAAGTGATATGCTCAGCGTCCTGCTCACGCCAGAGGATTTCGCCGGGGCAAGCGCAGAGGCCAGAAACTACGGCGAGCTTTCGGGTCTGCGCGAGGCAAAGGAGCTTTTCGCGGATATACTCGGCTGCAAGGCGGAGGAATGTCTTATCGGCGGCAACTCGTCGCTCAACCTGATGTATGATACCGTCTCAAAGGCGTTCACTCACGGTCTCAACCATTCCGTCTGCCCGTGGTATAAGCTTGACAAGGTGAAGTGGCTCTGTCCCGCTCCGGGCTATGACAGGCATTTCAAGGTGACGGAATCCTTCGGCTTTGAGCTTATCACCGTACCCATGACCCCCGCAGGGCCTGATATGGATATGGTCGAGGAGCTTATAAAGGACCCCGCCGTCAAGGGTATGTGGTGTGTGCCGAAGTATTCAAACCCCGACGGGATAATTTATTCCGACGTGACGATCCGCCGCATTGCCGCGATGAAGCCCGCCGCGCCCGATTTCATGCTCATGTGGGACAACGCCTACTGTGTCCATGAGTTTGAGGGCGAGTTCAGGCCTTTTGAGGACATTCTGACGCTCTGCCGCGAGGCGGGGAACCCCGACATGGTGTACGAATATGCTTCCACCTCGAAGATAACCTTCCCCGGCGCGGGCATTTCCGTCATGGCAACCTCGGAAGACAATCTCATGGCTTATCTGAAGCTGCTGACGGTGGAAATAATTTCCTACGACAAGGTAAATCAGCTCCGCCATGTGAAATACCTCAAGGATAAGGAACACACTCTTGCCCTGATGAAGAAGCACGCCGCCGTGCTTGCGCCAAAATTCAGGTGTGTGCTTGAAAATCTTGAAAAAGAGATCGCGCCGGCAGGAATTGCAGGCTGGCAGAAGCCGGCGGGCGGCTATTTCGTGTCGGTAAACACCGCGCCGGGGCTTGCAAAGCGTACTCTCGCCCTGACAAAGGAAGCGGGCGTTACCATGACCGGCGCAGGCGCGACATACCCCTACGGCGTTGATCCCAACGACTCCAACATCCGCATTGCACCCTCCTATCCTGAGGTGGATGAGCTTGACACGGCGATGCAGGTCTTCTGCGTGAGCATGAAGCTCGCCGCGCTCGAAAAGCTGCTGAACAAATAAATCTCTCCCCCGTTGTTAACCGAAAGTTAACCGAATGGGTCCACTTTTCCTCTTGCCCTTTTTGTCAAAAGATGATAAGCTGTGTTATGTAATCCGACAACTGAATTTAACATAATTATCAATATTGAAAAGGAGCGTGGACTACATGGTTAAACTGATTATGGGTCTCAAGGGTTCGGGTAAGACAAAGAAGCTTGTAGACCTTGTTGTGGAGGCTTTAAAGGACGGCAGCGGAGACGTGGTCGTGATAGAAAAAGAGCGCAGTCTCACCTATGACATTCCTTATCAGGCGCGGCTCATTGACGCGGGCAGCTATGATATCGGCTCTTATGAACTGCTCAAGGGCTTCCTCAGCGGTATTCACGCAGGCAACTATGATATCACGCATTTCTTTATTGATAATTATTATAAGCTCGTCGGCGACAAAAGCCTCGAGGCAATGGTCAATTTTGTCAGATGGCTCAACAGCTTTTCCGAGAGTGAAAAGGTCGATTTCTATCTGAGCATTTCCGCCAATCCCGAAACCGTTCCCGATGAGCTCAAGCAGTATATAATATAACAGCCCAACACTCATTTTACCCGAACGTTTGGGCATAACATAGCCCCCCGATACGCCTTGCGGCGTATCGGGGGGCTGCTTTTTCTCTGCGGAAATTTTATTTTGTGTTTTCCTGTTTGTCGGCGATCCTGAGGAAGATGAAGCCGAGGAAGAAGAATATCGCAAGGCAGGCGACGGCGACGTTGATCGTGCCGCCGGCAAGCTTGACCCCCGCTATAACGGCGGAGCCGAGGAAGGATGCGCCTTTGCTGAAAATATCGTAGATGCCGAAATATTCGCCGGAATTTTCGGCGGGAATGATCTTGGAGTAATAGGAGCGCGAAAGCGACTGTATGGAGCCCTGGAAGCAGCCGACGCCGAACGCCAGTATCCCGAAATGAAGCAGCGTTCTGAGCGTGAGCGCGTAGAGACATACGCAGAAGTAGCCGACAATGCAGACGAGGATGAGCGTCACGGTATCGTACTTCTTTGAAAGCCGTGCGAAAACAAGGGAGCCGCCGAATGCGATAACCTGCGTCGCAAGCAGGAACACCACCTGCCCGACGGTATTGAGATTGAGGTCGGTGCCGATATTGATGCAGTTGTCAATGATCGTGCCGACGCCGTCGATATACAGGAAGAAGGCTATGAGGAAGAAAAGCACCTTTTTCTCGCTCACCGCTATGCGTCTGAGGGTTGCGAATATTTTCCCAAAGGTCTTTCCGACAGTGTTGTTCTCCACCTCGACATAGTTGGACTGCTTATAGGTCTTGAGAAGGGGTATCGTGACAAGCAGCCACCATACGGCGGTAACCGTGAAGCCGATAATCTTCGACAGCGCGCCGGACAGCACGCCGAGCATATCCGGTCCGAGAACGTACGCGATAAGCGCCACGAGGAAAGGAATACAGGAGCCTATGTACCCCCATGCGTAGCCGTATGAAGAAACTTCGTCCATGCGTTCCTCGGTAGTGATGTCGTTCAGCATGGAGTCATACACGGTGATCGAGGCACTGTAACAGACCTTTGTAATGACATACAGCACAAGAAATATGACCCAATGCGATATAAAGCCGTTGATAACGCAGCCCGTAACGCCGCATGCCACAATAGTGCTGAAAATAATTTTCTTTCTGCCGCGGTGATCGGCAAGGACGCCGACTACCGGGCCAATAAGCGCAGCGATAATGGTTACTATCGAAACCGCCGCAGCATAGTACGCCGTTGCCCTGTCAGGGGAGATCACGCCTTTTGCAAGGCTTTTGAACCAGATAGGTATAAGCGAGCAGGCGAGCATTGTAAAAGCGGAGTTGCCAACGTCATAAAGCACCCATGCAAACTCCTGCTCATTGAGCTTGCTGAAAGCCTTTGCGCGGTTGAGGGTTCTGAAAAGAGATCTTGTTTCGTGATTCTTTTCTGTTTTCTCCAATAAAATCATTCCTTTCACTTTTTTGTGTAAAACCTGCATGAATTATATCATTTTACTTTATTTCGGGCAAGTACAGTCTTTATGTTTCCCGATGAAAGCAAAATTTGCCCGTGTGCGCAAAATTTTTTCCGCAAAATGTGCAACATTTTGAAAAATGCCGCGTCTATTAGCCATGAAAAGATGATTTGCTATTGTAATTGCAAAAATCGTGTTATATAATGTTATGTAAAGCAATATTTCGGAGGAAGAAAAATGAAGAAGTTTAGAGTAAAGCTTTTTGCGGTTCTGATGATCGCCGCGCTGCTTTTCCCCATGGCTCTGTCCGCTTCTGCCGCGGCGGAGATGCCGCTCACAATATTGAAGGATCTTGATCCTGTCCGCAGCGTTTCTCCCAACGAGCAGGTCACGCTGAGCTTTGAAGTCAGCGGCGGCAACGGCGCCGTTTCCTATGAATGGTACAGCAACGCAGGCAAGATCAACTGGTCGTCCTCCAGCATCACCTTTACCGTTTCTTCAAACGACAAGATATACTGCGTCGCAAGAAGCGGTCAGTACGCCGTGACCTCCACCGCATGTGTGCTGAACGTCACTTCCAACCCCGGCGGCAACGTCTACCCCACCGCCACACCTTCTCTTGACGGCACCGCGCCCGTTACCCCGCCCCAGATAGTGACGCAGCCGAAGAACACCTCCGTGGCGCTTGGTCAGTCTGCGACGCTCTCCGTTCAGGCGACCTGCGCATGGCAGAATCAGGGCGTTGCGCTTGAATATCAGTGGTACTGCAACACCACCGGCGATATGAGATACTCCACTCCGATAAACGGCGCGACATCCGCGTCTTACACCGTTCCCGTCTCTTACGCTCCCAGCAAAATGTATTATATCTGCGCTATCCATTCCACAAACGGCGTTGACAAGAGCCAGGATGTGTATACGGACGTTGTGTACGTATACTCCGGTGAGATGAACATCACCAAGCACCCGACCGGCGAGACCGTAACGGCAGGCGGCAAAGCCACCTTTATCGCCAGGGCCGACGGCGCCGCCTCCTTCCAGTGGCGCATCGTCAAGAACGACGGCAGCAACAGCTTTATCCGCGCCGATGAAGCCCCCTCTTATATCAACGGTCTTCAGGTGTACGGCGCGAACACCGACACGCTCGTTCTGAGCAATATCCCTGCGTCAATGAACGGCATGAGCATCATATGCGTTTTCTATGCCGACGCCGCCAGAACTCAGTTCAAGATATCGAATTCCGCAAAGCTCACCGTCAACAGCCAGTATACGGCGCCTACGCCCGCCGCCTCCTCCTATATTCCGGGCGCAGCGACGCCCGCGCCGACCGCTCCCGCAGTGACTGCCGCTCCCTCCGCCAACACCGCCATTCTCGCGCCCACCATTTCCGTTCAGCCGGAGGGCGCCGTGGTTGAGAACGGTCAGGCCGCATCGCTGTCCGTTGTCGCGGTCGATGACAACACCGGCGGCACCCAGCTTAAATATCAGTGGTACAAGAACGACAAAAATTCCAACGCAAACGGCACCGCCATTGCGGGCGCACAGTCTGCAACATATACTCCCGAGGCGCTTTCGGGCAGCAAGTACTATTATGTCGGCGTATGGGCGACCGACGGCACCAAGACCAGCAAAGTCGTTTACTCCAGTCCTGTCGCCGTGACCTACACCGCCTCCGTTACCGCTTCCCCGTCCCCCTCGCCCACTCCCACCCCCGCTCCCTCAAAGGGCAATGACAAGAGCCTTCTTTCGCAGCTGGCTTTGCCGCTCATAGCAATGCTTGTAGCGGCCGCCGTGGGTATCGGCGCATTCATCGTGCTGAAAAAGTCCAACTCCGACGACAACGACTATCGCGGCAGGGGCAAGGGCAGACGCAATTACGGCAGCAGATATGACGACGACGATTACTACGACTGACAGCACGGTGGAGCAATGAGCGCGTTCGCCGTCAAAATGATCGCCCTTGTGTCAATGCTTATTGACCACACCGGCTGTATGCTTGCATACTTATACAAACTGAGCGCATCACAATATCTGGTGATGCGCTCTTTAGGTAGAATCGCTTTTCCTCTGTATGCCTTTCTTATCGTCAACGGCTTTGAGAAAACCGGAAGCAGAACGAAGTATCTTTCACGTCTGTGCGCGTTTGCCGCTCTTTCTCAGATACCGTTCAATTTTGCTCCTCTGAGGTCAAGCTCCGTGCAGCCTGCGGAAACCCTGTTCGCTTTCCGCACCGACGCGGCATTCCTTGCCGTTTTCGCGCTGCTGTCGGCCGCATTCGCCGTCTCCGTCTTCCGGAAAAGATATCTTTCGCTGTCCGCCGCTGCGCTGACCGCCTGCGCCGTTGCCGGGACGTCGCTCTCACTTGGCGGTATGACCCTTCTGGGCGGCAAGCTGAACGTTTTCTATACGCTTGCCTGTTCGCTCGCGGCCATCTGCGTTATTGATATGCTTGAGCGCCGCGCGGAATACCGCCCCGCTGACATTGCCGCCGCCGTGCTTCTGGCGACGGCGGTATGCGCGCTTCTTCTCAAGAACTCGGACTACGGGTACACGGGGCTGCTGCTTATCGCCGCGCTGTATCTTTTCAGACACAGCCGCGCCATTCAGGCTGTTTCCGTGGTGCTGTGGGGCGCGGCGCTGTACCTGCCGCAGGGCAGCGCACGTCTCGGCATGACGGCTGCCGCCGCGCTTGCCGCAGTGCCTGTGCTTATGTATTCGGGAAAGGCCGGCAGAAAGACAAAAGCGTTTTACTATGCCTATCCGTCACATCTTATATTGCTCGGTATAATATACCGGTTTGCGTGAACAAGGAGTTCTCTTTATGGAGCAGTACAGGCTTAAACAGTATATGATGCAGTCTCCCAACGAAAAGCTCAAGGATATTGTCTCAAGAATGTTGTATGACGACATCATCAACCTGAGGATTCCGCCCGGAACAAAGCTCAACATCAATCAGATAGCGACGGAGCTGGGCATTTCCCGCACACCCGTCGCGGACGCCGTGGCGCATCTGACGGACATCGGCTTTGTCGTATCGCGTGAGAACGCAAGCGGCAGTTTTGTGCTGAGCCTTGATATAGACGACATGATCAAGCTCTATCAGGTGCGCGACGCGATCGAGAGTGAGGCCGCCTCACTCTGCGCGCACAACATGGACGAGCAGACGATATACCGGCTGAACGCGCTGGCCGAGGCGTTCAGGGAAAGCGTCCGCAAACGCGACGTGCGTGGAATGAAGGACACCGATATGCCTTTTCACCGCCTTATCATCAATTCCTGCGGCAATCCGTACATCTCCGACAGCTATGAGCATCTTCTGCCGAAGCTCACGATGTACCAAAGCTCCATGCTCAATTTCATCGGCGACGAGAACAGCGAGAAAAACCCGTGGCTGTCCAAGGTGATGTATAACCACACCTCCGTCGTATCTGCGATACGTATGCGTATGCCCGATCTTGCCCGCAGAGCCATGAGCGAGCATATTGATTCTTCTCTCAGCTTCATCTCCCTCTCCGGTCCCGACAGCAAAAATCCGTTTGAAAGCTGAACCGTCAGCGGCAAATGCCGCTGACGGTTTGAGACTGTCAAAAAAGAGCCTCGCAGAGTTTTTTGCCCGCAGGCAAAAAATAGTTTTGATCGTTTTCTCCGGCGGCATGTACGTCGGAGAAAACTCTTCTCACGGAGCGAGTGTCGAATTGTCTGCTTACAGCAGACAACCGAGGCACAGAGCGCAGTGCAGCCCCTTTTGTCAAAGAAGCTTGCTTCTTTGACAAGCTGAAAAAGCGGAAGAAGCTTTATTGGAGCTTCCTCCGCTTTTTCAGAGCCGGTTTAATTCATTTCCGGCGGCTGCGGCATATCCGCGCCGAACGAAAAATCGTTGTCGGGCTTGTCATAGTAGCTGTACCACACGGTATCCCCCGCTTTTAGTCCTGAGGTTATTTCCGTCAGTATGCCGTCGGATGCGCCCGTTGTCACATCAACGGGATTCCCCAACGCGCCGGTTTTGCTGTCGTAGCTTGTGTAAACGTATGTCCTCGTTCCCTCGCTGACAAGCGCCTCGCTCGGAACGGTCAGCAGATCCTCGTCCGTCTCAAGCGTGATAAGCGCCGTCGCGTTCATTCCGGCTATCATGTTAGGGGCGCGGTCAATGGTTACTTCGGCGGTATACTTGGTGTTGCCGCCGCTGTTGCTGCCGGAAACGCCTATGTCCGTAATGATGCCGTCAAACGACTGCCCCGCAAGCGCATCGAGTGTTATCTGAACGTCCTGCCCCTTTTTGATCGAGAGGATATCCAGTTCATCAACGGTTATATCAACGGTCATTGTGTCCTGCGGCGTGACGGACATTATTTTCGTCTGCTTGGTAGGATAATATTCATACGCCGCCTGCTGAGCAGTCGAGCCGGTCATTCCGGATGCTGAACCGCCGCCTGTCATCTGTCCGCCGGACATGGAAGCATCTCCGGTCACTGTTCCTCCGCCCGCCGAGCCGCTGCCGGCCGACGAACCGCCGGAAATGATCGTGCCGTTTTCGTCAACGACTGAAACGCTCAGCGCTTCGTCGTAGGTGCTCTGGCTCTGAACCGAATACGTAAACAGAAGCAGCGCGCCCTCTTTTGCGTTTCCCGCGTTCAGGCCATAGCTTGGAACAGGCAGGATTTTCCCCTCGTCGCAATCGGCTCCATTTATCACGGCGTCAAGAGCCTGTCGGGAAACCTCATATCTGTCTCCTCTTGTTTCCCGATAGGCAACAGAGACGATCTCGCCGTTATTATCAAGATTCACAGCGGTTATCACGCCTGCGGAATAGTATATGCCCGGATTCACGGCGGCATCATAATTTGTGACCATGTAATTCACCTTGCCCGCCTCATAGTAGACGTATGGGTATCCCTCCGCGGCAGTGTCGGACACAACATGATCCGTGCCGCCGTTTTCAAGAGTTGTCACATTTGTCAGCAGGTCAAGCGCGGCGCTTCCGTCCCCGCTCGCCGCAAGAAGCTCTGCCGCCGCGTCCTCGTCAATGCCGCTGACCACACCGGCGGCGGACGCGTTCACCGTCCCGTCGGTGTACATTTTGAACAGCTCTTCCATATACCCCGCAAGTTCGGTGTGCTTTGCCGCATATACGTCATATTCTGCGCTGCTGCTGTTTCCGGAGTAAGTGAAGACCGTTCCGCCGGCCTGCATATCCTGATTTATCTTTACGTGTACCGCCTCGATAGTGCCGTTATACCCGCTGATTTTGAGCGGAGAGTGAACATAAAGCTCCCCGCTGCCTATCGTTTCGGAATTTTCGTTGAATACGCTTACACTCTCACCAACGGTGCGCCCGTCCTGATTTATGGTGATGACGGTGACGCCGTTTTTCTTGCTCTCCGCGTGACCGGAGAGAATGGTGCCGTCCGGGGCGGCGACGCCCACGCTGCTGCCTACGGGGATAGCGTCGGTTTCTATATCCACCGCGAGCAGTCCGTCAAGCGACAGTACGGCAAGCGCGCCATGCTCAAGCATAACGTCGCTTATGCTGTCGCCGACATCCGCATAAAGCTCCATAACGCGCCCGGCAGAGGCGGTAGTGAGGAAATTCATCTCGCCCGTGTCTGTATAGAGCGCCATCTGCGTTTCAACATACTCAATATCTTCCTGATACTCATATATCGAGTTCATGACGTCTATCCTGTCAACCTCGGCAAGAGGCTGACCCTCGGTGACAAAATCGCCGTTGTTCACGAGATATTTCGTCACTTCAACGCCGTAGGGGAGCTTGATTTCAACGGCATCCTCATCCGTGAGCGTTCCGGCGCCGGAAACGGTTTTGCTTATGTCGGCAAGAGCCGCCTCCGCAGACAATATGCTTGCCTTATCGCCGGATGCATCCTTCGCGCTTTCAAGTGCGAAGGGTATGATCACAAGCGCGGCGGCCAGAAGCACAGCCAGGACGCCGAATATGTACTTTTTTGCTGATTTCTTCTCCATCTGCCCTGCCTCCTTAACCGCCGTAATGCAGCGCGTCGATAGGCTTCATCTTTGCGGCCTTGTTCGCCGGATAAAGCCCGAACACCACGCCGATAATAAAACAGAATACCACGCTCAGCAGTACAACGCCGCCGTCAAGCTCAAAACTCAGGCTGAGACCGGAAACAACGACGGAGACCGTGCGCAGGATGCTCCACGAGAGGAATATGCCTATCGCACACCCCATCATGCACAGCACGACCGCCTCCATGAGAAATTGCTGAAGGATCGTGCCGCGGCTTGCGCCGATCGCCTTGCGTATGCCTATTTCACGCGTGCGTTCGGTGACTGTGACCATCATGATGTTCATAATGCCTATGCCGCCGACTATGAGGGAAATTCCGGCGATACCGCCGAGGAGTATCGACAGCACGGACGTTACGCTGCTCATCGCGTCCTCAAGTACGGCGAGGGTGCTGATAGTGTAAGCATCGTCGTCCTGCTCAAAGCGTTCAAGCATAGTGCGGTCAAAATAGGTCTCCAGCTGCTCCATGGTATAGTTTTCCGCCGCGCTTGTCGTAAAGCTCGTTATGTCTGCGCTCACAGACGAGGAAAGGCGCATGAGCGAAGTGTACGGAATGTATGCCGTAAGCGTACCGGAAGTCATTGCGCCCATGACGGAATCATCCTCCGCCAGTACGCCGACAACGGTAAATCTCATGCCGTTAAGGCTTATTTCCTGCCCCACGCAGTCCTCAAAGCCGATAAGCTCCGTTGCAAGCGCGTTGTTCACCACGCAGACACGCGTGTTGTTATCAATATCGCTTGATTTGAGAAAACGTCCGAGTGAGAGAGCAAGCCCCTCAATATCGTAGTATGCGGGCGTCGTGCCATACACCGTGACGGAATCTGACTCGCCGCCGAATTTGCCGGTGCAGGAGCTTGACGCCGTCGGCGCGACAAGCCCGACGGGGTTGTCCTCGTCCATCCACTCGTTAAGATCGTCCATTCTTATCGGGTCGCCCTTGTCGTCGTTCACCGTGACGCTCACAAGGTCGCTGCCGAGACTTGAGACCGCGTCGGTAACGGAGCTTGCAGCGCCGTTTACGAGACTTACCAATACTACCAGCGCCATAACGCCGATTATTATGCCCAGCATCGTAAGCATCGCTCTGAACTTGTTTGTGCTTATGCTGCGCAGAGCCATTTTGAATGACAGTATCATCTCTCCACCTCCGTAAGCCTGCCGTCGCGGATACGGATGCTCCGCGCCGCCTGTGCGGCGACATCGTTGTCATGGGTTATGAGTACTATGGTGTTGCCCGCCTCATGCAGTTCGTGGAACATCTCCATGATCTCCGCACTCGTCCTGGAGTCGAGATTTCCGGTAGGTTCGTCCGCAAGGATAAGTGAGGGGCGCGTGACGAGGGCGCGGGCTATCGCAACGCGCTGCTGCTGACCGCCGGAAAGCTCTGTCGGCATATGCCTGGCGCGCTTTGAAAGCCCCACGCGCTTGAGCGCCTGACGCACACGTTCCTGCCGTTCGGCTCTCTTTACGCCCTGATAGATGAGCGGCAGCTCAACATTTTCCTCTGCCGACATCTTTGCGATAAGGTTGAAGCTCTGAAAAACAAAGCCTATCTTGTTGTTGCGCACCTTTGCAAGCTGGTTTTCCGTATAATCGTCTATGGGTATGCCGTCAAGCTTATAGACGCCGCTGTCCGCTATATCAAGGCAGCCGATTATGTTCATGAGCGTCGATTTGCCAGAGCCTGACGGGCCTATTATGCTGACAAATTCATGGGGATAGATATGCATCGTGGCATGGTCGAGCGCTTTTACCTTTTCATCCCCGACAAGGTAGAATTTTGAAACGTCTTTTAAATCTATCATGGCTCAACCTCTGCCGGGCATTCTGCCGCCCATATTACCGCCGGGACCGCCGCCAAAGCCGCCCATGCTGCCGCCGGGACCGCCGCCAAAGCCGCCCATATCTCCGCCGGACATTCCGCCGCCAAAGCCGCCGAAGTCCGGGAAGGCGTTGTCTTCCTTCTCGACATAGTAAACGGTGTCGCCCTCGCTCAGACCGGAGCTTATTTCAACATAGCTTGAGTTGGAAAGCCCTGTCGTTACCTCTTTCCTGCCGCCGTACTCATGATTTTCGTAGTCGTAGCTTGTGTATACATACGATGTGGAGCTGGTCTGGTGCAGCGCGTCAACGGGTATTATGAGCGCGTTTTCCTTGCCCTGAATGGTGACATACACCGACGCGGACATACCGGAGAGCATTTTGTCCGTCTTGTCAAGGGAAACGACTGCGGAATATTTCGTAACGCCTGAGCTTGAGGTGCTGGCGCTTCTGCTGATTTCCGTGACCGTGCCGTCAAACGCCTCGTCGTCGCTTATAGAGGAGATATAGACCTCCGCTTTCTGCCCGACTTCGAGTGTGAGAATGTCGCTTTCATCCACACTCAGCGTTATTTCCATAGTCAGATCGGGGCAGATCGTGCAGATATCTACGGTTCCGTCGTCGGTCGTCTTGGCCGTGGACGAGGTAGTGGTCGTGGAAGACGAAGCGCCGGATGTGCCGCCGAAGAACGAGGAATATGAGGAGCTTGCAGCCTGTGTGGTCGTTGTAGTGGTCACTACCACATCGTCGTCATCCTTTTCTTCATATTCGACAGAGCATATCGTTCCCGAGAACGGCGCGGCAAGCCCGCCGTTCATGTTGAGTGCAAGAAGCTCCTGCAAGGTTTCTTCAAGCTCCTCGCGCTGCTTGAGAAGCGCGTAATAGTTGTTGTAATATTCTGTATTTGTGAGGGTGAACAGAAGTCCCGAGGAATAGAGCTTCTGGTTTTCCGTGACATAGCAGGCATTCACCGTTCCCGCAACGCCTGTTATGCGCAGAGGGCTGTTTATATAAAGCTCGCCCTCGCCGAGTTTTTCGCCGTCCTCTCTCATAACAGTGACCTTTTCACCGCTGCGCGGCCCGTCGTCGCTTACGACGACAACGGCCTGACCGGAATAGATGTCGTTTACAAGAGCGTTTATTTCGCTCCCGTCCTCGCGGATAACGGTGAGCTGCATCCCCTTTTCAAGAGAACCTGCGTCGATCTTGACCGCCATGTAGCCGTCAAGGGATATCTCGGCCAGTGCGCCGTATTTGTACATGACGCTAGCCACGTCGTCGCCCACGGCGGCGTTCAGCACCTTTACCCGTCCCGGAAGTCCCGTGCTTATGTAGTCGTTGGCATAGTCGCTTCCGGCGCTGTTGAGATCCTTGTCAAGCTTGACGATATCCGCCTGCACATCCGACATTGCCGCCAGAACCGTGCGGTTGTCAACGGTGGCGATTATTTCACCCTCCTCAACGGTGTCGTTGACGCTGACAAGCACCTCGTCAACATCGACGCCGTCCGGGATATGGAGCTGTTTGATATCAACGTTAGACAGCGTACCGCTGCCGGAAACGGTCGTGCTGATGCTGCCCGTCTTCACCTCGGCGGTCATAACGTCTTCATCGCTCGCGGCAAACTCGGTATTGACCTTTTTCCGAAGGCTTATTACCGTGATCGTCAGCGCTATGCCGAGTATGAGCACAACGGAGATTACCGTTATTATCAGGTGGCGTTTTTTCCGTTTTTTTGCCTTGCTGAGAGAATCGAAAAGTTCCTCGTCCTTTTTCTGCTTTTCCATGCTCTCAGCTGCGGCTTCATCGTTTCTGCGGTTCTCGTCCATGAAAGTCTGCTCCTTGGTGTAGAATAATACATTAGAGGAAAAACGTGGAATCCCCTTTTCCCGAATACGGCGTATAATTTATCATAGGCACAGAAGGGTTTTATTAAGGAATTGCGAATAAATTTTAAATTCAGGCGGTTTTAAGGTTGCAATGTATTTATCGGCATACTATAATAAATTTGTATTACTGTGGCTATACCAAGCAGAAAGGGGCGTGTACGGGTGCTTGACGAACTTGACTGCGCCGCAAGAGACGCGAAAGCAAAACGTATTGCGGATGAGATAATATCGCTTGCCCGCGGCACGCTCACGGTAGACTTCCGCTTTCTGGATCGGGCGATAGGAACGCTGAAATTCGTCAGCGACGATAATGTCAGCCTCTCGACCGACGGTGAATTTTTATATTGGCGCATGGTTCATACTGAACCGCTATAAGACAGGCGCTTCCTCCGTAAACCGCGATATAATGCACTCAATGCTCCACTGCGTATTCCGCCATTTTTATATCGGCAGCGGCATCGAGCGTGCGCGCTGGGACTTTGCCTGCGACATAGCCGTTGAGGCCGCTATAAACGAGCTGTGTTCAAGCGCTCTTTATGATCCGCGGCAGAGGGCGCAGAGGGCTGCGATCGACACTATACAAAAGGATGTCCCCGTTCTTACTGCGGAGCGCATATACCACTGGCTTGGAAAAAACGGCATATCGGATGAGGAATGTGAGCGGGAGCGGGAATCGTTTCTTGCGGACAGACACGGGCTGTGGTACGGTGCAAGGGACAAGGATGCAAGGCTTGACAAAAACATCAACGTGCGCAAAATATGGGAAAAGCTCTCGAAACGGATGCAGACTGAGCTTGAGACAATGCATGACAATAAAAACGGCGCAATGGTGCAGGCTCTGCGTTCGCTCAACAGGACGAAATACAGCTATACCGAGCTGCTGCGCCGTTTCGGCATCCACGGGGAGCAGATGCGCCTTTCCGACGAGGAGTTTGACAACAATTATTATACCTACGGACTTGATTTCTATGGCAATATGCCGCTTATCGAGCCGCTTGAATACAGCGAACGGAAGCTTATACGCGAGTTTGTCATCGCTATCGACACCTCCGGCAGCGTTCGCGGAGATGTGGTGTAGTCGTTTATCCAGCATACGCATGATATGCTGCAAAAGCAGGAGAGTTTTTTCAGCCGTGTGAGCATCCATATAATTCAGTGCGACGACCGTGTGCGCGAGGACGAAGTGATCACCTGCAAAGAGGATTTTGACGAGTATATTGCGCAGATGCAGATTCTCGGGCTTGGGCAGACGGATTTCCGTCCGGTGTTCCAATATGTCGAAACGCTCAGGAGCAAGGGCGAGCTTCGCAATTTGCAGGGGCTTATCTATTTTACGGACGGCGAGGGTGAGTTTCCGGCGAAAAAGCCTGACTATGACACCGCCTTTATCCTGCACTGCGATGACTGCTGCCAGCCGCCCGTCCCCTCATGGGCGATCCGCATCACACTGACGGAGGACGAGATACTTGAAAAACGATTTTAATATTTCCGACGATGTGCTGTACATAAGCGACGGCGTGATCGAGCTTGCGGATCAGCGCTTTGCCGAACGGAACGATTTCAAAAAGGCCGTGCTGCCTGCTACGCTGCGCATACTCGGCACGGAGGTTTTCTTCGGCTGCGGCGAGCTTGAGGAGCTTTAAGGGAAAAGCGTCCTTGCAAATAACCGCCGTACCGCAAGGCAGATAGGCACAAAACCTAAAAAACGCGGTACGCAGCAATGCGTTATTCTAAAACCACAGCAGGCGGCAGGGCGCAGCGGCTCGTTCGTCTGCCGGTGATACGAAAAATATTTTTTATAAGGAGAACGCATCATGAAAAAAGCGGTCAGATTATTTTCCCTTTTGCTTGCGGTCACAGCGCTCGTTTCCGCAATGTCCGTTTCCGCACACGCCATTACCGACGCAAGGTCGGCGCTGCCGTCCGAGCCCAAGACGATAAAGCTTGAAGACGTTGAAGGCGCGTACAAGGAGCTTGTAAAAAAAGCCCTCGGTATAGACGGCGATATGACCATGATAGAGCTTGACGAAATGCCGGACGAAGTTGAGGTCAAGTATATGCAGGCTCCGCACGGCTACGGCGCTAAGATATACCGCACGCCCAAGGGCGAAAATAAGCTTGCGCAGCCCGCAGACGGGACTGAAGTATACGTATACTATTATCTCGGCGGCTACGCCCTCATCGAAACCGAGGGCGGTCACGTGGGCTGGTGTCAGGCTTCATATCTCTCGGATACATTCGACGCTGACCTCAGCGCGAAGAACCGCAGGCTTTATGACGGCAAAATGGGTCTTTACGGCTGATACTTAACGGCAAACGGCAAGGGACGCGGAGTGATCTCCGCGTCCTATTTTTTTCTGTTTCAGGGCATCAAGTCCATGGGGCGAAAAAACTCACCAGATTGCCGTCTGCGGTACTTCCGAAGCCATACTGAGATGATTCGCTGTCCAATTTCTGCCTTTGCAGAGCTGCTGCATCCTTTTCGCAGCTGCGGATGTATATTCATAAATTTTCTAAATCAATGATAAAGCGCAGAAATTTTTATGCCGGCGATACTTCACTAATATAAAAATATGTGATATATTAGTAATATATCACATATACACATGGAGAGAGTAATGAGTTTACATCAGGATACGCACTGTTCACAGCTTTCCGACAGTCCGTCAATGGGCAAATTTTCATTCAGAAATCCCGATAATTTTATTTTTATTGTTGTTCTCGCCGCATTTATTGAGAGGATCGCAATGTTCTTCTATCTTGGCAGCGGGGCAACAAACGGCAGTGATGATGTGGCATACATTCAATCCGGGATCGAGTTTGCACGAACAGGGACGATTACCATCTGGTCAAGTTATCCCACCGCAACCATTATGCCCGGTATGCCGGTCATTGCCGGTCTTTTCTCACGCATATTCGGAGATGGTAATCTGTATATAGATTCCGTGCGTATCTGCTGGATTCTTTTCGGCTGCGGAACAGTTTATATTTTCTATAAATGCTGCTGTTTTTTTACACGCAAATGGGTCGCGCTCTTCGGTTCATGCGGTTTTCTGCTTCTGAACTGGGCATGGTCTGACAACACTTTCCTTACCGAGCCGCCGTACCTTTTCTTTTATATGCTGAACTTCTGCTTTATGCTTGCAATGGGTGAGGAGCGCAGCGGCGTAATAAACAAAAAGAATGCCTTCGGCTATGCCCTCTCATTTTTTGCCGCGCTGATGTTCCGTGCGAATATACTTGTTATGCCCGTGGTATGCGCCGTTTATCTGTTCGCTGTCAAGAAAAAGAAGCTCTCCGCGTATCTTTTTCATCTTGCGGTTCTGGGTGTAACCATGCTTATTTTCATCGTTCCGTGGTCTGTCAGAAACTATAAGCTCTTCGGCGAGTTTATCCCTATAACCGGCGGCTCCGCCAATCCCCTGCTCGTCGGAACATACCAGGGGCGAAAAGCCCCGAAGGATGAGGAGCTTGATTACGAAACGAACGTGTATGCGGTGATACGTGAAAAATATCCGGAATATTTCAACGCGGACGGTACGCTCAGGGATGGCGTTATTCCTGAAACTGTCAACGGGAAAATCGAAAAGCTCAAAGCGATGTACAGATTAAAAGAGTGGTATAAGCGCGACAAAGCCGATCTCATCTGGAGCTATCTTGCATCCAAACCGGCCAGTATGCTTAACTGGGTCTGGTGGTGGATTCCGAATATGTCTGTTTATGCTGTGCTGCGCGCTTTCAGTATTGCAAATCTCGCCGTTTGTGTGCTTACGATTTCCGCATCGCTTATAACAGGGAAGAAACGCGGTATCGTTCTCTTCCTTTCCATATTGTACCTATTCAACATCTATACCTTTGCTTTCAGCTTCGCAAGTGAACGATATGCGGCAATGTCCGTTCCTCTGCGCTATTTTATCGCCGCAATCGGTATAGATTTTTTAGCTGAACGGATTTCCGAACGAAAACGCCGCCCTGCGGCCGCGTAATAGCCTCGTAAAGAAAAGAGGTTGCAGCCCAAGCAGCTGTAACCTCTAACCTCTTTTCAACACAATTTAACACAGTATCAAAAATGGGCTGCCTCACAAGGAGACAGCCCATTTTGGGATTATATGTTATTGGGATTATATCTTCATGCAGACATCCCATGCGCGCCAGATAACGGTACGCAGGTTGCCGATAGCGACACAGTCGCCGACGCGGTGAACGTTGCGCGCCTTCTCGCCCACGGGAGTGGGAACGAAGCCGATACCGTTGATAACGGCGTCGCACTCGATATCAAAGGTCTCGCCGGTCTTGACGTTCTTCACGGTGACGGAGCCGTCACGGATGTCGGTGAGAGTGGAGTTGAGGTAAACGGGAACCTTGTGGTACTCCATTGCGTCGCGCAGGAAGGAGGTGTTCGCAAGGCAGGTCGCCTGTGCGGCAATGAGGTCGTCGCCGTACTCAACAATGATGGGGTGCTTGCCGAAGTTGTATACGAGGTCGTATGCAGCCTCGCAGGAGGACTGACCGCCGCCCAGGAACAGGATCTTGTCGCCCTCAACGGACTTGTCGCGGAGAAGCTCGGTGAAGTTGCGGGTCTTGTTGAAGCCGGGGATAGCGGGCATGGTTCTGGGAACGGAACCGGTTGCAACGATTATCTCATCAAAGGCTCTCTTGATAGTGCCAAGGTCGTTGACTTCGGTGTTGTAGCGCACTTCGATGCCGGCCTTGTCCATCTCTCTCTTGTACCACTCGATGAGTTCCTTGTCGTTCTCTTTGAAGGTCATCGCGGAAGCGGTGAGGAACAGACCGCCAAGCTCATTGGTCTTTTCAAACAGGACGGGGTGATGCCCTCTCTGCTTGAGGACGAGGCAGCATTCCATACCGCCGATACCGCCACCGATAACGGCGACCTTCTTGGGCTTTGTCGTGGGAACGATCTTGTAGCGGAGGTGCTGCATCGTGGGAGGAGTAAGAGCGCAGCGCGCCAGGTGCATGGAGTCTTCCATGTTCTGGATGTTTGCGGTGCCCTTGTACTTTGCAAAGTTGAAGCAGCCGTTGTGGCAGCGGATACAAGGCTTGATCTCGATTTCGCGGCCTTCCTTGATCTTGGTGACCCAGTCGGGGTCAACAAGGTTCTGACGTGCGATAGCGACGGCAGCCAGACGGCCTGCCGCGATCTCCTCGGCGGCCTTGACGGGATCCATACGGCCGGCGCAGACACAGGGAGCGTTGGTGAACTTCTGGATATGCTCAACATACTCAAGGTTGCAGTTGTCGGGCATGTACTGAGGCGGATGCGCCCAATACCATGCGTCGTAAGTACCGTTGTCGCAGTTGAACATTGCGTAACCGGCTTCCTCAAGGTACTTGACGGCCTTTTCGGACTCTTCCATATCACGGCCGAATTCCACGAAGTCGGTCTCATAAGGCATTGCGCCCTTGCACCAGCCCTTAGTCTTGGAAACGACGGAGTAACGCAGGGATACAGGGAAGTCGTCGCCGGCATACTTGTGGATGCACTGGACTATCTCGACCGGGAAGCGGAAACGGTTCTCGAAGCTTCCGCCGTACTCGTCTGTGCGGAAGTTCCAGTTCTTAATGGTGAACTGGTCAAGCAGATAGCCCTCGTGAACGGCGTGGATCTCAACGCCGTCAACGCCTGCTTCACGCAGGAGCTTTGCGGTCTTACCGAAAGCCTCGACCATCTCATGGATCTCTTCCTTGGTCATGGGACGGGAGGAGATGTCTTCATACCAGCGGTTGGGCGTCTCGGATGCGGATGCGCAGCAGTATTCAACATCCAGGAAAGGAGATGCAAGCTTGCCGAGAGTCTTGTTCTTGAGCAGAGTGACCATCATTCCGTTGATAGCCATGGAGCGGCCGAAGCCTGCCGCCAGCTGGATAAACAGCTTGCCGCCGGTCTTATGGTATTCATCCATAAAGGGCTTCAGTTCTTTGAACATCTGCTTGTTCTGGTAGAGCCAGCGCTTGCCCATGGTATCACGGACACACTGCATACCGGGGAGGACAAGACCTACGCCGTCCTTTGCTCTGGAGAGCAGATGGTATGCCGCCTCTTTATCAAAATGGCAGGGCTCAAGCCAGCCAAAGAGGGATGTGCCGCCCATAGAGCACTGCACGATGCGGTTGGGGATCTCAACATTACCGATTTTCCACGGTGTGAAGAGAGCATTGTACTTTTCGTTCAAGTATTTCGCTTCCTTTCATATAATAAATGGGACGTTAGAAAATGTTTTCTCCTGCGTCGAGCATTTAACCAGAAGATTAACAACATTATAACCTATCCCTGCGAATAAATCAATCATAAGCTAAAAAATAATTTCAACTTTGTTACTTTTTAATTATAATCTAACTCTGCTTTTGTCTAATTTGGCGAACCGCGCCTGTAATTTTAAAAATTATTTTGAAAAATGTCTTTTTCCAGAGCGTTTTGCGATTTTTTTAACGATTTTTCACGTTTACCGGCGGCCGGTGCGCTCCTTGACAGCCGCACCGCAGGACACGCTGCGCAGCAGCGCGCATTTTTGCGGAAAAGACATTATTATTGACAATTCTGCCGTCAGGATATATTATATTTACCGGCTTTTACGGTCAATTAATATATTCTGAAAAAGAGGGTGACAGTGATGAAGAAAATGGCGGTTTGTTATGAGTGTTGTTGTCGATGTCGCTGTCGCCGTTACTGAGTAAGCCCGTAAAGGGTTCGTCTGCGGCGGCGCGTTTTTGCGTCGTCATTCTATTTTTAAATACCGTTTCCTATTTAAATATATCAAATTCCGAATATGTGAGGTAAACAAAATGAAAATATATACTTCCGCACAGCAGCTTATCGGACACACACCGATACTGGAGCTTGTGAATATCGAAAAAAGACGCGCCCTCAAGGGCAGGCTTCTCGCAAAGCTTGAAAGCGCCAACCCCACCGGCTCGGCAAAGGACAGAGCCGCGCTTTATATGCTCGACAAGGCGGAGGAACAGGGGCTTGTCGATAAAAACACTGTTATAATAGAGCCTACCTCCGGCAACACAGGCATCGGTCTTGCAAGCATCGGTGCGCAGCGCGGCTACCGCGTGATAATAGTCATGCCGGACAGTATGTCGCTGGAAAGACGGCTTCTCATGTCCGCCTACGGGGCGGAGCTTGTGCTTACGCCCGGAAGCGAAGGCATGAAGGGCTGCGTTGAAAAGGCGGAGGAGCTTGCCGCCGGATTTGAAAAGGCATATATCCCCGGACAGTTCATAAATCCCGCAAACTCCCTCGCCCATTACGAGACGACCGGTCCCGAGATCTGGGAGGACACTGACGGGAACGTTGACATCTTTGTCGCCGGCGTCGGCACTGGCGGAACAATAAGCGGCACAGCGCGCTTTCTCAAGGAAAAGAACCCGAATGTCAGGATCGTCGCGGTAGAGCCGGACACCTCTCCCCTGCTCAGCAAGGGCTACGCCGGAAAGCACGGTCTTCAGGGCATCGGCGCAAACTTCGTGCCGGAGATACTCCAGAGAGAGCTTATTGACGATATAATGACCGTCAGCACGGAGCAGGCATACGAAATGGGGCGCGAGACCGGCCGTCATGAGGGCATACTTGTCGGCATCTCGGCGGGCGCGGCGCTTTACGCGGCGGCGGAGCTTGCATCCATGGAGGAAAACCGCGGCAAAAACATCGTCGCCCTCGTTCCCGATACGGGCGATCATTATCTCTCCACGGAAATGTTCGCCGGAGGTAACGGCTGATGTTTGACGATCTCCGCGAAAGCATACAGGCATACATGGCAAGGGATCCCGCGGCAAGAACGGCGTTTGAGGTCTATACGCTCTACCCCGGGCTCAAGGCCGTCCGCAGTCACCGCAAAGCGCACTGGTTCTATGAGCATAAAATGTTCTTCATTGCGCGGCTGATTTCCCAGATAAGCCGCCGCCGGACGGGCATCGAGATACATCCCGGCGCAAAGATCGGCAAGCGGCTCGTGATCGACCACGGCATGGGCATCGTGATAGGCGAGACCGCCGAGATAGGCGACGACTGCCTTCTCTATCACGGGGTAACGCTCGGCGGTACCGGCAAGGACACCGGCAAGCGCCATCCGACTATCGGCAGCAACGTGCTTATAAGCGCCGGTGCAAAGGTGCTCGGGCCGTTCAAGGTCGGTGATAACAGCCGTATCGCGGCAAACGCCGTCGTGCTGAGCGAAGTCCCACCCGACAGCACGGCAGTCGGCATCCCCGCGAAGATCGTGCGCATAGCCGGACGCAAGGTCAGCTATGCCGACGAGGTCGATCAGATCCATGTCTCCGATCCCACGGCGGAGGAGCTTGCCTCAATAAAACGGCAGCTGGAGCAGCTTGAGCAGCATCTCGGCATAAAGTAGTATAAGCAGCACTGTTTATACGAAAAATATATAACCGCGTCAGGATTCGCATCAGCGTTCAGCAATTTGCCCAAATATTGCGCATAAATTTTGTGTAATATATAAAAAGTGTAACCCGTTGTTGACGTGTTCGTTTACGAGTTGTATAATACCTCTACGTTCCGGAACCGAAAATATATTCGTCCGGGAAAAATAAAACGGAGGAAATATCATGAAAAAATTTCTTGCTATCCTCATGGCTCTCGTCATGATTCTTGCTCTCGTTCCCGCAAGCTACGCAGATTCGATGGATGATCTGGTCGCGGCTGCGCAGGCAGAGGGCGAACTGGTCGTTTACGGCTCCTGCGAGGAGGAATATCTCGCGGCCGCCTGCGAAAACTTTGAGAAGCTCTACGGCATAAAGGTCAGCTATCAGCGCCTTTCCACCGGTGAGGTTCAGGCAAAGATCGAAGAAGAGAACGGCAATCCTTCCGCTGACGTCTGGTTCGGCGGCACGACCGATCCCTACAACGTCGTTGCGGCAGAGGGTCTGCTCGAAGCTTACGAGGCTGAGAACGCTTCTCACCTGCTCGGCGATATGTACCGCGACAAGGACGGTTATTGGTACGGCATCTACAAGGGAATCCTCGGCTTTATGGTAAACAAGGGTGAGCTTGACCGTAAGGGTCTTGAGGCTCCTCAGGATTGGCAGGATCTTCTCAAGGATGAGTACAAGGGTCTTATCTGGCTGTCCAACTACAACACCGCCGGTACCGCAAAGCTCGTCATCAACACCATGATCCAGAAGTACGGTCACGACGAAGGTATCCAGTACCTCGTAGACCTTGACAAGAATATTCAGGTTTACACCAAGTCCGGCTCCGGCCCGTCCAAGAACGTCGGCACCGGTGAGTGCGTCATCGGCATCGGCTTCCTGCATGACGGCATCACTCAGATCGTTGACAACGGCTACGATAATATTGAGCTTATCATTCCCTCCAGCGGCACCTCTTTTGAGATCGGCGCTACCGCTATCTTCAAGGGCGCAAAGCACCCCAACGCCGCTAAGCTGTGGGTAGAATATGCTCTCTCCCCCGACTGCGTCAATCTCGCAAAGGACAACGGTTCCTACCAGTTCCTCGTAATTGACAACGCCGAGCAGCCCACTCAGGCAGCAGAGTTCGGTCTTGACCCCAACAACGTCATGGACTATGACTTTGAGGACGCAAAGAACAACATCAAGACCTATATCGAAGAGGTTATGACCGCTATCGCAGACGCAGGTTCGGACACCGGCGCAGATCGTTTCAAGACCGAGTGATAAAAGCTTCTCCCGATATATCACTATGACTCCGCGAACGGAGGCGGCATTTGCCGTCTCCGTTTTTTGAATTTTCCCATTATTTCCCGAAAAGCAAGGAGAGGAGAATATATATGGCAAGAAGTCAGGGCGCGATGCTTGATCGTAAAAAGCTGATGGCTGACCCGATAATGGTCACGACCATTGTCGTGCTTATAACCTTTTTGACTTTGTTTATACTTTATCCGCTGGCGATACTGCTGGTTGACAGCTTTGTAAGCGACAGCGGGATAGGCTTTGATACTTTCAAACGCATTTTCGCCATACCGACCTTTACGACAGCTATAACAAACACGCTCAAGGTGGGCTTTGTTGTGGGCATTGCCTCGTCCCTTATCGGGCTGCTGTTCGCATACGTAGAGGTCTACGTCAAAATGAATAAATTCGTGGGCGGACTTTTCAAGGTGGTTTCCATGCTGCCTGTCGTCTCGCCCCCGTTCGTGCTGAGTCTTTCGATGATAATGCTTTTCGGCAAGGCGGGTATTATCACGCGCTTTCTACTCGGCATATATGACAACAGCGTTTACGGCTATTGGGGCATCGTGATCGTTCAGACGCTCACTTTCTTCCCCGTGTGCTACATGATGCTCAAGGGTCTGCTGAAAAACATCGACCCCTCCCTCGAAGAAGCCGCCCGCGACATGGGCGCGTCCCGCATGAAGGTGTTCACAAGCGTGACTCTGCCGCTCATGCTGCCCGGTCTCGGCAACGCTTTTCTCGTGACCTTCATCGAATCGATCGCCGACTTTGCCAACCCCATGATAATAGGCGGCTCGTATGATACGCTGGCAACCTCCATATATTTGCAGATCACCGGCGCATACGACAAGGCGGGCGCCGCCGCAATGGCGGTCGTGCTGCTGTGCATCACGCTTATGATGTTCGCCGTGCAGAAATACTATCTTGAAGCAAAAACCGCCGCCACGCTCACCGGCAAGGCATCCCGCGGCAGAATGTTGATCGAGGACAAAAGCGTCAAGATCCCGCTCACGGTGCTGTGCTCTCTTGCGGCGTGCTTTGTGATAATGATGTACATCTGCGTTCCGATAGGCTCGTTCTTCCCGACATGGGGATATAAATTCTTCCCGCTCACCGGCAAATGGTTCAAGCTCGTCTTTACGCGCTATCACGGGTTCCAGGCATTCAGGGATTCGTTTGTCCTCTCGTTTATCTCCGCTCCCATAACCGCGCTCCTGAGCATGATAATTTCCTACCTTGTCGTCAAGCGCAAGTTCAAATCAAAGGGCTTTATCGAAGCGGTCTCCATGCTGGCGATGGCTGTTCCGGGTACGGTTCTCGGCGTCGGGTACATAAGGGGCTTCTCCGGCGGCGTGTTCCACACCGGCTTTTTGCAGGGGCTTTACGGCACCGGACTTATACTTGTGATCGTCTTCGTGGTGCGTTCGCTGCCTACCGGCACGCGAAGCGGTATTTCCGCCCTGCGTCAAATAGACAAGTCCATTGAGGAATCCGCCTACGACATGGGCGCGGACAGCTTCAAGGTGTTTATGACCGTTACCCTGCCGCTTATAAAGGATTCCTTCCTCTCCGGTCTTGTCACGGCGTTTGTGCGCTCCATTACGGCCATTTCCGCAATCATTCTGCTCGTCACGCCGCAGTTCCTGCTTATCACGGTTCAGATCAATGAGTTTGCGGAGAAGGGCTCTTACAGTCTTGCCTGTGCCTTTGCAACCATTCTTATCATAATCACCTACGGCGCCGTGTTGCTGATGAATCTGTTCATCAAGCACTTCGGCACCAGCAGAAAAATAAAGGAGGATAACTGACCTATGGAAAAGATCAAAAAGGGCGTCCGCCTGGAGCATATCTCCAAAATATATCAGGACCCGAAAACCGGCAAGGACTTCTATGCCGTCCATGACACAAGCCTTACCATAGAGCCCGGCTCCTTTGTCACGCTGCTCGGCCCTTCCGGCTGCGGCAAAACAACAACGCTCAGGATGATCGCCGGGTTTGAAAGCCCGGACGAGGGCGAAATATATCTCGGGGACGAGCCTATCAACGAGCTTACCCCCAACAAACGCGATACCGCCATGGTGTTCCAGAGCTATGCTCTGCTGCCGCATTACAACGTGTTCGATAACGTGGCATACGGTCTGAAGCTGCGCAAGCTTCCCAAGGACGAAATCCAGTCCCGCGTTATGAACATCCTCAAGCTGGTAGAGCTTGAGGGCATGGAGGGGCGCATGACGAACCAGCTGTCCGGCGGTCAGCAGCAGCGCGTCGCCCTTGCGAGAGCTCTCGTTATCGAGCCTTCCGTCCTGCTTTTTGACGAGCCGCTTTCTAACCTCGACGCAAAGCTGCGCGTGTCGATGAGAACCGAGATACGCCGCATCCAGCAGGAAGTCGGCATTACCGCGATCTATGTCACGCACGACCAGTCCGAAGCAATGGCGCTCAGCGACAACATCATCATAATGAACAAGGGCGTCGTGGCGCAGATGGGTACGCCGCAGGAGATATATTACCACCCCAACAGCGAGTTCGTCGCCGACTTTATCGGCGAGGCGAACTTCCTCAAGGGAAAACTCACCGAGACCGGCGGGAAACCCGCGCTTGATATTGCCGGAACTCCCGTCCCCGTGGAACGCAGAGACGATATGCGCACCGGCGAGGAATACACCATTGTTCTCCGCCCCGAGGCCGCAAGGCTCACGGAGAGCAAGGGACTGCCGTGCAGGGTCGTGCTGTCCTGCTTCATGGGTTCATACCAGAACTATCATGTCATGGTCGGCGATACCCTTGTCAAGCTTACCGAAAACAACCCCAAGAACAAGCGTATATTCAACGTAGGCGAAAACTGCTTCCTCGACTTTGAGACCGAGTCCGTACATGTACTTTGATATTGTATATATTCTGAAATTCTATGAAAAATTTGAGCGATTTTATATCCGCCGCAAAGCGTGACGAGCACGTCTGGATCGCCGATGTGCGCAAAGCCTTTGCCGCCGATCCGTCGGCTTCAAAAGCGTTTATCCGTCTCGACAGGCTTGACGGCAGCCGGATCGAATACCCCTGCCCGATGCCCCGCTGGAAGTCGGACGATGAATTTGTGTTTCTCGTTGATTATCTCAGCGCCGAAATATACAACATCTTTTCCGTATACAGCGGCAAAGCCGTCACCGTTTTCGGCAACGACAGCGATCATATGCTTTTTGAAACCGCATTTTCCCGCTTTTTCTATGAATCCGGCTATAAAAAAGTGATAAACGTCGCCCGCAGATTAAGCGGCTGCACTCCGGCGCTGACGCATCTTCCGATGAGTGCGTATACCCCGCTGCCGAGAGGCGCGGAGGAAAGCCACGGCGATATGTCCGCAAAAATTGAGGCGGCTGTCGGAAGTGTCGGATGCGGAGCATACTGCGGGATAGACGTCGGCGGGACGGACATAAAGCTTGCCGCGTCGCTGGACGGGAAGCTCATCGCCGTCAAGGAGTATGATTGGAACCCGTCGCTTTTCCGGCGCGCCGAAAGCATCAAAGCGCCCGTGCGCCTGCTTGCACGGCTGATGGCCGCCTGCGTTGAAAACGAAAAGCCGGGCGCCGCCGTCGATATGTCTCCGGCGCTCGACCGGCTTGCCGGTCACGGGACGATAGAGCGCTGCATCCGTGCAGTTGAGGAGCATTGCGGCGGTATAGGCAGATTTGACGCGCTTGCCCTCAGCTTTCCGGACATTGTCATCAACAACCGCATCATGGGCGGCGAAACGCCGAAAACCGCCGGTATCCGCGCCGATATGTCCGCCGATTACGAGGCGGAGCTTGTCAGTCTTTCAAGGCTGAACGACGAGCTTCTTGACATTGCGGACAGTGTCTCCGTTATAAACGACGGCCCCATGGCGACATTCAGCGCCGTGTGTGAGCTTGCGTATTCGCACCCGTCAAGCACAGGCGCGGTCATTGCGCACAGTCTCGGCACCGATCTCGGAACGGGCTGGATAGACAGCGGCGGCAATATCCCGCAGATCCCGCTTGAGTGCTATGACCTTCTCTTTGACCTTGGCAGCAATGCCTCAAGATATCTCCCGCCGGAGGATATGCGTTCGCTCAAAAACGAAAATTCCGGCATGGCGGGTGCAAGGCGCTATCTGGGTCAGGCGGCGGTATACCGGCTTGTTTACCTCAGTGAGCCGGCGCTCATCCGTGATTTTGTTGACGAATCGCACGGCTTCCCCGAAATCAGGATGAAGCCGGAGGACATGAGAAAAGCCTGCCTTGCGCATATCATGGAAAAGGCCGCCGGACACAACAGGACAGCAGAGGCCGCCTTTACGCAGATAGGCGTGAATCTCGCGCATATAACCGAGGAAATAGAATATCTCACCCGTGCCAACGTTGACACGCGCTGGCTGTTCGGCCGGTTTGTGAAGAACAGGCACTGTTCCGATCTTATACGTGCAGGCTTCAACTCCGTTATTCCGGATATTGAGCTGATACCGGCTGATGACGGCATGGCGGCTACTCCCCTTATGAAGCAGCTTGCCGGCAGGAGCGACGTCACCGTTGCGCAGTTTGCGCAGGCGGTCAGCGCACTGTATTTTTCAGAATACAAGTAAAAAAACGGCTGCGGCGATTTTTCATTTCGCCGCAGCTGCTTTTCATTTTTCCAAAAAATGTTGGGTGCAGTTCGTCCCGACCGGACGCCTGCCCCAACATTTATTTTTGAACATTTTTCACCCTCTGGCGTTTTCGGGCGGTATGCTTTCCCATGCGATCACGTTGACAATGGGCGGCAGGGACATGGTTACGGTTCCGTTGGTGTAGACCATGATGTGCTCATCCGCCGCGGGAAGCTCCGTATCCTCATTGAAGCAGGCTACGACCTCCCCCATGCTTTCGGTGCTGAGCGTGACGGAATGTTCGGCGGCGTCCACCGACGTCACAACGCCGTCATAGCTGCCGCCGTCCGTAAGCTCCTGCGCATGGATGGTCAGATCATCATCCACGGATACCAGCAGTATGATCTCCTGCTCAATGGTGGCTTCAAAGCCGCGGCTGTATACGAAACGGACTATGCTGTCCCCCGCTTCGACCGCGTCCAGCGTGAAATGCTGTGTACCGCCGACGCCGACCATATCGTCCGTATTGGGAGCCTGCACATATTCGCCTTCGGAATTATCTATCTTCACCGAGCTTCCGCCCAGCACAAACGCCGTCCAATCATAGCCTGTCGTCGGGTTTGACGGGAGCGAATATGTCATCTGACCCTTGGGTGCAGCGGTGTCCGCCCCGCCGTCGGCGGGTTCGTCGCTTGCCTGACAGCCGACGGTCAGAGCCGCGCCGAGTGCGGCAAGCAGTATTACGGCGATAACGATCGTTTTATTCTTCATAGCAAAAGCCTCCTTTTTAGAATTCATACGAAATCTGTGCGTCAGGGGCGCGGATAAAACGCCTCCGCTTTCCGCCGCTCTTCCGTATCACCCATAAAGACGCGGCAAAACGGACGATGTTCCCAGCATTTTCCGATCCGCCGGAAAATTTGCCGCCCATCCTCTGCCGCTTCAATAGCAGTATGTGCACTGTACGCGGATAAATACCGCCTGTAAAGGCTCTATGTACTTGTGTTGCGCGGGAGACAATGCTATAATTAATGCGTTTTAATTATGCTTCCTGCTCTTGTCGGGCGGACTTTTCCTCTTCCTCCTGATGCTTGCTGAGCAGCAGGAGCTTTTCCGACAGCAGCTTTGCAAAACCGCTTACCACCGCTGAGGACAGCATAAGCTCCTCCGCGCTGTTCACCGAAAACTCGGACTCTATCTCGTGTTCCAGTATACCCGCCGCGCACATACGCACCTGCTCCACAAAATACTCCGCCGAAAGCCTGTGACGGGATACGTAGCCGTCATATATCCTATGCACCCTCTCTTCCGGGATGCCCGCAGGCAGGATCGTCTGCATTGTGGAAATGCTCAGGCTCTGCTTCAGTGAGCATATCATTATAAGATATGCGATATGCACCCTGTAATAGCGCTTTTTGACCGGTTCGGGCATGAGGTGCCTCCGGACATAGTTGTTTATCGCGGCGGCGGTAATAAACTGTTCCTCTTTCAGCTCCGGAGGAAGATAATCCAGATATTGGCAAAGCAGAGTGAGAACCTGCTCCATATATAAGCCGATATCGGGGATCTCCTCCCACTTCGGCAGACGGTAGTCGTTCAGATATTTTTCCCACCTGCGCAGCTTTCCTGCGACAAGCGCCTTGTCATAAACCATTTGATCCACCCTTTCCGGTGAAAGTATAGCAGAAACTTGTCTTACATTCAAGAACAAATCGTATTTATTGTCTTGACACAATCATATGCATTTGGTAATATAATCATGCAGATTAGATTAGTCCGGTCAACTGCAATGCCGCCGGTTTTGCAGTTGGCTAAAAATTTGATTGCTGCAAAGGAGACAGCTATAATGTACCGCATCGTGACAGACACATCCGCAAATTTACCTTGGTCTTATACAGAGAAAAACGGTCTGACGGTCGTTCCTTTCTCATACAGGATAGACGGAAAAGAGTATTTTGAAGCCGCCGGAACATTCGACGGACCGGCATATTATAATGCAATACGCCGCGGGAGCATTGCAACCACATCCCAGATACCGCCGCAGCGCTTCGTTGACGCCATGACACCGTTGCTGGAGAACGGAGACGATATACTTTATGTCGGTATGTCCTCGGGTATCAGCGGCGCTTTTCAGTCCGCCGTTATAGCTTCGCATGAGCTGAACGAAAAATTCCCCGAGCGCAAAATACGCCTTGTGGACACACTTGCCGCGTCTCTCGGAGAGGGTATCCTTGTGATAAAGGCCGTGCAGATGAAAGCGGATGGCGCATCGCTGGACGAGACGGCGGATACGCTTGAGGGGATGAAGAAAAATGTCTGCCAGCTGCTTCTGGTCGAAGATCTGATGTACCTGCGCCGCACGGGGCGCGTATCCGGCGTCGCTGCGGTGCTCGGTTCCGTTCTCGGCGTGCGTCCCCTTCTGAAGGGGAATGAGAACGGGCAGTTGGTCGTATCAGCCAAGATCCGCGGGCGGAATCAGGCGATAAAGACCATGGCTGAACGGTACAGGACGCTTGTGCGTCAGCCGGAAAACTGCGTCGTAGGCATTGCCCACGCGGATTGCCCTGAGGACGCGGAAGCGCTTGCCGCCATGATACGCAAAGCGGCCGCGCCCAAGGAAATTCTGACGGTCTGCTATGAGCCTGTGACCGGCGCGCACACCGGACCGAGTGCGCTTGCGCTCTTCTTCACCGGCGCAGACGATGTGCGTTTCCAGTATTGATACAAATAGTCGGGGGCAGACGCCCAAAAAGGAGTGTGTCTCATGCCGGAATTTATTCTGATCACGGAGCTTATCGGGACTGTTGCCTTTGCCGTTTCCGGAGCAGTCATCAGCATCAACAAGCGCTTTGATATTTTCGGCGTGCTGTTCTGCGCCGTAACGACGGCGCTGGGCGGCGGCGTTCTGCGCGATATCATGGTCGCCAATCTGCCTCCGGTCATGTTCCGGAAGGAGATATATTTCATTATGGCTGTCTGCACAGGGCTTGTGATCTTTCTTATCGCCCGCCGCAATCCCGATCACTTCCGCGAGGACGCGGAACGCGCCGACAGCATAGTAAACATATTTGACGCGCTGGGTCTCGGCATTTTTACCGTGGTAGGCATAAACACCGCCATTGCGCAGGGCTATCAGGACAACGCGTTTTTCTCCGTATTCCTTGGCATGACTACCGGCTGCGGAGGCGGTATTCTGCGCGACGTAATGGTACGGGAGGTTCCGTTCGTTTTCACCAAGCGCGTATACGCCGTGGCTTCCATTGCGGGCGGTATTGTCTATTATCTTCTGGACGTGACTTTATCCATAGACCAGTTTGCCGCGCTGATCTGCGGCGTGGCCGTCACAACGGCGCTGCGCATCACCGCCGCCGTCAGAAGATGGAGCCTGCCAAAAGCGTTCTGATGCCATATCTGCTATCAATACCCGCCGTATAATAACAGCAGAGCATTTTGAAAGAGTTCAAAATGCTCTGCTGTATTTTTTTGGATATTATCAGATGTTATCAAAGGAATCTGCCCGCGTATGTAATAAGCTGCGGGAAGAGGATGCATATCGCAATGCATACAAAGGTTCCTATAATATATGGTATCAGGTACTTGAACGTCGTCGAGACCTTGATCTTCATCAGATCCGCAGCGACATACAAACACATGCCGACGGGCGGCGTTACAAGACCGATGCCTATGACAACAGTTACGAGAACGCCCAGAACAATGGGATCTATGCCGACGGACATTGCGATCGGGAAAATGATGGGCATGAACAGTGTGAGCGCTGCAATGGACTCCATGAACATCGTTACGATGAAGAACAGCAGGAGTATCATTATCAGGATCACCGTCGGATCAGTGGATACGCCGAGCATTGCACCGGTGAGCCACTTATCGAAGCCGGCAGTTGTGAGCATAATGGTATAAAGCTTGGCGCCGCCTATTACGACGAAAATTCTCGCGGAAACCCTGACCGTCTCGGTAAGGGCGAATTTGATGTCTTCCCATTTAAGTTCCCTGTATACAAGGCCGCCGCAGATAAGACCGTACAAAACGGCAATTGCGCCCGCCTCGGTGGGGGAAACGATACCGGACGTTATTGTGCCGATTATTACCAGCGGCATCAGCAGTGCAGGCCAGCTGCCCTTGAAGGTGCGCCATACCTCGCTCAGTCTGAAACGGCCTTCCTCGGGCTTGACGCCTTCCTTTTTCGCAAAGAAGTAGGAAAGCACCATCTGGGAAATACCGATCAGTATGCCGGGGATGATTCCGCCAAGGAACATTTTACCCGTGGAGATAGAGCATATGCCCGCGATAACGACCATGGGTATGCTCGGCGGGATGATAATGCCGATAGTGGAGGATACCGCCGTTACCGATACGGTAAATTCCTTTGAATAACCCTGCTTGACCATTTTGGGCATGAACATACCGGAGACGCCTGCTGTGTCGGCGACCGCGGAGCCGGAGATGCCCGCGAAGATCATGGAGGCAAGGACATTGACATGGGCAAGTCCGCCGTAGATGTGACCCACCAGAGAATAGCAGAAATCCATCAGTCGGTCGGAAATACCGCCCTTTGACATCGTGTAGCCCGCGAAGGTGTAGAGTGGAACCGCAAGCAGCGCCCACGAGTTCATTCCTTCAAACATACGCTGGGTTATTGTGACAAGCGATGTGCCGTCAATAATAATTCCGCCGATCGCCGCAAGGCCGAGAGAAAGCCCTATGGGCACGCCAAGAAACATCAGTACGGCAAACGCCGCCAAAAGCCAGGTTATCATTATACAACGCTCCCTTCTGTGCCGCCGGTCAGCTCGTCATCCTTGGAGGTGACGGTCACGAGTATATTCAGCACAGTGCCGATAATGCACAGAACACCGGCAACCGGGAAAATGGAATATACCTGTCCCATGGTGAACTCCGGCATGGTCGATACCTTCTGGATAGCTCTCTGGGAAAGGATCGAGCCGCTTTTTATCATATAGAAATAGAACACGAGCAGAGCGGCGTCAACCACCAGCCTGCCTATCTTCTGGCCGTGCGGAAGCTTGCCGAACAGCGCGTCAACCGCCTCGACCCTGAGGTTCGTGCCTGCCGCGGCAACGCCGGCGGCGCCTATGAGCATAGCCCATACGTTGGCATACTGCGAGAACTCCATATACCATCTGAAGCCGCCTACGGCGGGGATGAGTCTGAGAATAACATTCGCAATAAGCACTATGAACATCGCCGCCAGAAGAACGGCGGATAAATAAGTCAGTACCAGATCATATGTGTGCTGTATTTTTTTAAGCATTTAAAATTCCCCTTTTATGAAAGAATGCCAAATCAAAAGCTTTTGAAAAGGCCGCTTCTGCTGAGAAGCGGCCCATAATTGCAGCCGGTCAGAGGCTTCCCGGATTACTTGGAGGCAAGCCACTCATTGAGCTGGGCAAGAAGTTCAGCGTCAATGTCCTTATTCGATTCGATAACAGACTTGCTTGCTTCGGCAAAAGCGGAGAGGTCGGGATAGTTGATCTTCATACCCTCTGACTCGAGGTTGGCAACATAGTCATTGGTCTGCTGCTTGTTCATTTCACGGTCGGTCACTGCGGACGAGGTCGCGGCAGCCTGTACGATCTCCTGCTGCTCGGGAGTCAGCTTCTGCCATACGGACTCGGCTATTGCAAAGCACATGCCGGAGTAGATATGGTTGGTGACGGAGAGGTACTTCTGTACTTCATAGAGCTTGTTGTTGTAGATGACAGGAATGGGGTTCTCCTGAGCATCGTAGGTGCCCTGCTGGAGCGCCTGATAAAGCTCATTGAATGCAAGCGGCTGGGGATTTGCGCCGAGAGCGGTCATGGTAGCCATGATAACGGGGTTCTCGGGAGTGCGGATAAGCATACCCTTCATATTTTCGGGCGTCTCAACGGGAGCCTTGGAGTTGGTCACGCAGCGGAAGCCGTTGTCGTAGTGGGCAAGGACGCGGATGTTGTTCGGAATAAGACCCGCTTCGGCAGCCGCCTCAATGGGACCGTCGCAGAATTCCCATGCTTCCTCAAAGCTGTTGAAGAGGAAAGGCAGGGCGGAGATGCCCATGTTGGGAACGAGAGTTGCAAAGTTGGAGTTGTCGGTGATGATGATATCAACGGTGCCTGCGTCAAGGACGAGGGAGTTGATAAGGTCGGCATCGCCGCCAAGCTGACCGGCAGGATAAAGCTTGCCTGTCACAGCGCCGTTTGTTTTCTCGGTGATCTCTCCGATGAACTGGAGAGCGCCCTTTGCGCGGGGATCTTCCTCGTTGGTGGAAATGCCTATTTTAAGTACGATCGCATCTGCTGCCTTTTCGGCGGCGGGTGCTGCGGCTTCTTCAGCTGCAGGTGCTGCTTCCTCTGCCGGGGCTTCTGCGGGTGCTGCTTTCTGTCCGCATGCGCACAGTGCGAAAATCATGCAGAGAGCAAGGGCGAGTGCTAAAAACTTTTTCATTTTTGCATATCCTTTCATAAATATCATCTATTTTCGTTTAAAATAGATTCCGGTTTAAATAATTCCCTTGACTTCGAGAGCTTTTTTCAGCTCCTTTGCGCCGAAACGCGGCGAACCGAGGAACGGCTTTCCGAAAACCGCCTCAAGATGCGGTTCGGCATATGCCATGCTCCCCTGCGCGAGGACGAACAGATCGACCTTGTCGGCTATCGTCTTTGCACTCTCGCTAAGTCTTGTCCTGAACTGCTCCTGATCGAGTCCGAACGCGCCCTCAACAAGGCAGTCAACAGTTTCAACGTGTCTGCCCATTTCACGGGCGACCCTGTTGATCGTATTCTTCGTCGGGATAAGCGTTGTGGGCAGCGTCGCCATAACGCCGATCCTGTCGCCGCGCCTTACGGCCTCACGGCACATCTCCTCATCCACACGCACGATGGGAACGCCCAGATATTTTGCCATATCCTGCGCGGCGTCGGCAACCTCGCCGACGGAGGAGCAGAGATTCAGTATCGCATCACAGTCTTCCTCAACCGCTTTCATGTACATTCCCACAAGCCTTGCCGCCGGTTTCGCGGTGACATAGCCCGCCTTGCCGACGTCGCCGATTATCGTACCGTCATGTAGCGACAGCATATCGACAGCGTCGCCCAAATTATTGCGGACCTCGCGCTCGACAAGCTCCTCAAGCTCGGGTGTAGTGCCGGTATATATCAGACCAACCTTCATAAATCACACCTCGTATTCATCCTACATCCTATGTTTGATGTTGTGTGATTATTGTAATCTAAAATATGCGCCGTGTAAATTGGAATTATCTCCAAGTTTTTCATCCCAAAATTGTACAGTTTTAACAAACTATTAACAAGCGTATCCGTCTCCGGATGTCATCCGCCATTGCCGCCGGCAGTGGAAAAGCGCGGCAGAGCAGCGATTTTATAAAAACAGTGCGGCTTATTATTCAAACCGCACCTGAGAGTGCCGAAATAGCCGCACCTTCGTTTTTGCGCATCGGGAGAGTTTCTCCCGCCCGTGTCCGGATATTAAGAGGCTCTATCTTTTTTCCCAATAGACATAGTGGTTTACCACCGCGTTTTCTATGGAGCTTCTGTCCCTGTTCACCACAACATCGTAAAGCTGCCTGTGCAGCTGTTCATAGGCTTTGACGTCTCCGGAAAGAATGGCCTTCTTCGTCGTCTCCTTGCGGGACGGCACCGTAAGTTTGTTGATGAAAACGCAGATCGTGTGCAGCTGGGGATTTGAGGCAAGCTCTGTGATGACGTCGTGAAAAGCGCAGTCCGCTTCCGTCACCTTTTCCGTATCCGGTACAGGCTCCGACACGGACTCGATAAGCCTGTCAAGCGCGGCTTTGAGCTTTTCCCGTCCCTGCTCGTCCGTACCCTTTTCCGCAATGACATACAGCGTCCCGATATCCAGCGTCTTTCTGAGATCGACGAAATCTCTCCAATTATTGTTCTGCATGATCAGAGAGTAAAGCACGGGCGAGAGCATTTTGGGGTCATAGCTGTCCGAGATAAATGTTCCTTCGGCTCTTTTTATATATATAACGCCCTGCGCCTCAAGCTGCTTTATGGCCTCCCTCACGGAATTTCTGCCCGCGCCGAGATTATGGCACAGCTCTGCCTCCGTGGGGAGCTTGTCCCCCGGTCTGAGATTGCCTTTTATAAGCTGATCAACTATAAACTCCTTCACACTGTCCACAACGGAGACGTTTTTCAGCGTAGGATATTCCAGATTGCTTTGAATCATTTTTTTCCATCCTTTTTTTCGATCCAGACAATCATAGATGAATTATCATTTTGTGTCAACCTTTTTTGGCAGACTTCTCTTTCTATATTATGCACAATTTGAATCCTCGGATTATGTTCAATCTCAACAAAAATCTTAGGAATCACAATTTTCTGCTTTACAAGCGAGGGAATACTTGATAATATGCAAACATCCTACATAGGACATTTGAATATTCCGATAAGGTTAAAGAAGGTGCATATTAATGACAGCTGAAGAATTATCCAAGGTTGCCAACCGACTGAGGCTTGACGTTGTTGAGACGATAAACGCCTGCGGCGACGGTCATCCCGGTCCCTGCATGTCCATTGCCGACATTATGGCAGTCCTCTATTTTGAGGAAACGACACTCGACCCCAAAAATCCGCGCTGGGAAAAGCGCGACCGCTTTGTTCTGTCCAAGGGTCACGCCTGCCCCATTCTCTATGCAGCGCTTGCCCGCAAGGGTTATTTTGACGTAAGCGAACTGAAAGGTCTGCGCACTCTGGGTTCCTTCCTGCAAGGGCATCCCGACAGCAACAAGATCCCCGGCATAGACACCGTGACCGGCTCTCTCGGCAACGGCGTCGCAATAGGTTCCGGCATGGCGCTCGGCGCAAGGATGCAGGGCATCGACAACTATACCTACGTAATAGTAGGCGACGGTGAAGAAGAAGAGGGCATTATCTGGGAAGCCGCCATGGCCGCGGCAAAGTTCAATCTCGGCAGACTTATCGTCTTTGCCGATCTGAACAACCACCAGTCCGGCGGCAGAGTAACCGAGCTTTCAAGCCTGTACCCCGTAGCCGACAAGTGGGAAGCGTTCCATTGGCACGTGCAGAGCATCGACGGACACGACATTGACGCGATCCGCAATGCCATAAAAGAGGCGAAAAAAGTCACCGATAAGCCTTCTATCATTTGCTGCAAGACCGTCAAAGGCAAGAACATTCCCTACATGGAGGACAACAACGCATGGCACAAGCGTGTTCCCACGGATGAGGAAGTCGAGATTGCACGCGAAGCCCTCAAAGGCAAGATTTGGGAGGTTTGATTGTTATGGCAGTTAAAAGTACACGAGTAGCGGCTATGGAAGCGATCCTTGAGGCCGCAAGAAAAGACGAAAAAATAGTTATCGTTTCCCCCGACTCCGTAGGCGCGGCGAGAGCCACCGCTTTCAGGGACGAATTTCCCGAGCGCGTTATCGAAGTCGGCATTGCGGAGCAGGACGCCGTTGATATTGCGGCAGGTCTTGCCTCGACCGGTATGAAGCCCATTGTTGTTTCCTACGCCGGCTTCCTCACCATGAGAGCCTGCGAAATGATAAGGACATTTGTTGCGTATCCCGGACTCAACGTCAAACTCATCGGTCTCAACGGCGGTATGCTCGGCGGTGAGCGCGAGGGCGTTACCCACCAGTTTTACGAGGACGTTGGCATTCTCCGTTCTATGCCCGGCGTCAAGATACTCTGTCCCGCCGATGCGCAGCAGGCAAAGCTTGCCGCCGCCGCAATGCTTGAGATCGACGGTCCCGTCTACCTCAGGCTTGGCTCCGGCAGAGAGCCTGAAGTGTTTGAGGAAGGCACGCCGTTTGAGTTCGGCAAGATCCGCGAAGTGAAATCCTACGGCAATGACGTCGCCATTTTTGCTTCCGGGTTCATTATGGATCGCGCCATTGAAGCGCTTGAAGAGCTTCACGCCGAGGGCATAAACGCCACCCTTATAGACGTATCCACGATAAAGCCCATGGACAGCAAGGGCGTTGCCGCCGTTCTTGAAAAGTGCAATTGCGCCGTTGCCGTTGAAGACCACAACTATTTCTGCGGTCTCTCCTCCGCTATCTGCGAGATCGCCTGCCATTTCCACCCCTGCAAGGTCAGACGTCTCGGCCTGCGCGACGTATATCCCAGATCGGGCAAGGCAGCCGAGCTTCTTGACGCATACGGTCTGAGCGTAAAAGATATTATTGATGCAGCAAAGGATGCGATGAAATAATGGAACTTAACAGCAGTAAAATTTTTTCCGGCGTTGACCATTCCGATGCGAGATCGCTTCTCTACGCGACGGGGCATCTTCCAGAAAACATCGGCAAAAAGCCGCTTATCGGCGTTGTCAACACCTTCAACGAGATAGTTCCCGGCCACTTCCACCTCAGAGGGATAGCCGACGCCGCAAAGCAGGGCGTCCTCATGGCCGGCGGCGTACCCGTTGAATTTCCCACGATAGCTATCTGCGACGGTATCACGATGGCGCACAAGGGTATGATGTATCCTCTGCCCAGCAGAGAGCTTATCGCCGATTCCATCGAGGCAATGACCATGGCGCACGGTCTTGACGGACTTGTCCTTGTCGTATCATGCGACAAGACCATTCCCGGCGCTCTTATGGCGGCGGCAAGAATGAACATCCCCGCAATAGTCATTTCCGGCGGTCCCATGCCCACGGGACACTACGGCAACGAGGTCTCCGACTACTCCAAGTGCATCGAAACGGTCGGCCTTGTCCACAACGGCAAGATGACCGAGGACGAGCAGGAGGAGCTTACCCGTCACTGCTGCCCCGGCTGCGGCTCATGCAGCGGTATGTTTACCGCAAACTCCATGAACTGCCTTGCTGAAGCCCTCGGCATGGCTTTGCCCGGCAACGGAACCATTCCCTCCTACTACGGGGAAAGGCTCGCCCTTGCAAAGCACGCCGGTATGAGAGCGGTCGAGCTTGTAAAGGCCGACATCCGTCCGAAGGACATCATGACGGAAAAGGCGTTTGAAAACGCTATCCGCGTTGATATGGCGATCGCAGGCTCCACCAACACTACGCTGCATCTTCCCGCCATTGCCAACGAGCTTGGTCTCAGACTGCCGCTGAGCAAGTTTGACGAGATTTCCAAGACGACGCCCAATCTCTGCCATATAAGCCCCAACGGCAATCACCATATGGACGATCTGTACTTTGCCGGCGGTATCTACGCGGTAATGCACGAGCTGAACAAGGCGAAGCTTCTTGACACATCCGTTATCACCGTCGCAGGAAAGACTCTCGGCGAGCAGCTTCCCGGCCACGACGTCAGAAATCACGACGTTATCCGCCGTATCGACGCCCCCTATTCACAGCAGGGCGGTCTCGCGGTGCTGTTCGGCAACCTCGCGCCTATGGGCTGCGTCGTCAAGGCCGCCGCGGTTTGCAGCGACATGATGGTTCACACCGGCCGTGCAAGGGTCTTTTCCTATATGGAGGATGCTTCCGCCGCCATTCTCAACGGCGAGATCGTCGCGGGCGACATGGTAGTTATCAAATATGAAGGTCCCAAGGGCGGCCCCGGCATGAGAGAAATGCTCTCCCCCACTGCCGCAATCGTCGGCAAGGGACTCGGCGAAAAGGTTTCCCTGCTGACCGACGGACGCTTCTCCGGCGCAACCAGAGGCGCCGCCATAGGCCACGTTTCTCCCGAGGCTATGGAGGGCGGCGTTTTCGCAGTCATCGAGGACGGTGACACCATAACCGTGGATATTCCCAACCGCACCATTAACCTCAACGTTGACGAGGAAACCATAAACAGAAGGATCGCCGCATGGCAGTGTCCGCCGCTGAAGGTCAAGAGCGGATATCTTGTAAAATACTGCAACTCCGTCTCTTCCGCCGCCGCCGGCGCGATCACCACACAATATCACGAAGGAGCGTTTGACAGATGAAAATAGCAATGGTCGGATGCGGAGCGGCGGGAAGCTGCTTTGCCGGTTACCTCAGAAAAGGCGGCGCGGACATCACGCTCGTCGATATGTATAAAGAACACATGGACAAGGTCCGTGACGACGGGCTTGAGTTCATAATCTACCCCGATACCCATTACCATCTTGACGGCTTCAAAACCGCCTACAACGCCGACAGCATCGGCATCATGGATATAGTTATCTTCGTCACCAAGGCGACGCAGCTTGAAAACGCTCTTCTGGGCGCTATGCCCTGCATAGGTCCCGACACGGTCGTCGTCTCTCTTATCAACGGTCTCGGAAATGACGATACGCTGCTCAGGCACCTCCCCGCAAACCGTATTCTCTGCGGCTCCGGCGCACTCGGCACTGAGCTTCGCGCCCCCGGCTGCTGCGTCAGCACCGAGGTCAAGGGTACTCTCGTCCACTTCGGCCCGCTTGAGTGCGATGAGCTTATCATCGAAAAGGGCAAGTATCTCGCCGACGTATTTACCAAGGGCGGCTGCCTTGCAAGCTTCAACGAGGACGACAGACCCAATGTCTGGAAAAAGGTCATCATCAACTGCACCGTGAACACCGTCTGCGCCCTGACAAGACTTAAAATATTTGAGGTTGCTCAGGATAAGTTCGGCATGGAGCTTTTCCGCGGCGTTGTAACGGAAGCCTGCGCTATTGCCACGGCAAAGGGCGTTCCCTTTGATGCGGATGAATTCATGAACACGCATCTCAAGAACTTCATCGACAACATGGGTGATTACTATCCTTCCATGGCTCAGGATATGCTGATAAATCACCGTCAGACCGAGATCGATGTCCTCAATGCCAAGATATCCGAGTACGGCAGACAGTTCGGCATTGCCACCCCGTTCAACGACGTTCTTACCGTTATGGTCAAAACCATTCAGGGTAATTACGACCGCCAGTACCTCAAATAATTTTGGGACTGTCAAAGAACCTCAATGAGGTTCTCTGACAAGCATAAAAAATTCCCGCATGGATATGCTGGGTGTACGTAAAACAGTATTGCGCTAAGATTGACGAAGCGGCACGAAACCGCATGGAGCTGATCGTG
>UROG01000008.1 GCA_900549485.1 uncultured Eubacteriales bacterium | reverse complement strand
GCTGTTTTCCTGTCAAGCTCCGCCTGCTTTGCAAACGGCTCGGCTATCATCTTCTGCTGCGCCGCAAGATCAGCCTGCGTTTCTTTAAGCGCCTCGTTCCACGCCTCTATCCTGCCGTCAATGCCCTCGACGACTGAGGCGATGTGCGTCGCCATGTACGTGGTCTTTTCAAGGTAGACGTTGAATTTATAGCTCTGTGCGCCGGTAATATGCCCGACGTATTCTGAACCCTGCTTGATAACGCGTATTTCAAAGCCTGCAAATTTACCTACGGTGACAAATTCGCCCGTCTTTGCCTTGGCTATAATTTCAAGCGCCAGCGCCGCGCTGCCAGACTCACGGCTGATGGTAAAGTCCTGAAACGGGTTTATTTTTCTCTGTCCCAACCATTGACACGGAGCCTTATATATAAAACGCCTCTGTACGTTTTTCGTACAGAGGCTGATTATTTTATGTTCGATTATTCTGCGTCTGCTTCGGGTGCAACACCAGTAGCGGTTCCGTCTGCGGAAACCTCATAGACAAGTGCGTCACCCTCGGCGGGCTCGTCCTCCTCTTCCTCGACAGGCTCCTCAACAGGAGCAGCCTCGGACAGAGCACGGATGGAGAGGGATATCTTGTGCTTCTCTTCGTCGATAGCAGTGATTTTCGCTTCGACAACATCGCCGACAGAAAGCACATCCTCGGGCTTGCCGATGCGGCGGTCAGCGATCTGAGAAATGTGGATAAGACCGTCAACACCGTCAATAACCTCGGCAAATGCGCCGAAAGGCATAAGCTTGACTATCTTGACCTGTGCGACATCGCCGACGGAATACTTATTTGTAAACATAGTCCAAGGATTAGCGTCGGGATCTTTATAGCCGAGAGAGATCTTTCTCTTTTCACGGTCAAAGTTGATGACGTAAACATCGACCTCGTCGCCTACATTAAGGACTTCGGAGGGCTGATGTACGCGCCCCCAGCTCAGCTCGGAAACATGAACCATGCCGTCAACGCCGCCGATATCGACAAATGCGCCGTAGCTGGTGAGAGACTTTACGACACCGTGGAATTTCTTACCGATCTCGATATCGTTCCAAAGAGCCTCGGTAAGCGCCTTGCGCTCTGCCTGAGCGACCTTGCGGATGGAGCCGACAACTCTCTTGCGCGCCTTGTTGACCTCGGAGATCTTGAGGCGGACGGTCTTTTTGAGCAGCTGTGCAAGCTCTGCATCCTTGGGAAGATCGGTCTGGGATGCGGGAACAAACACGCGGACGCCCTTGACATTGACAACAACGCCGCCCTTGTTCTCTTCAACGACAACGCCTTCCATAACGGTGCCGTCTTCAACCGCGGATTCAACATCGTTCCACATCTTGGCGGCGTCAAGGCGCTTCTTGGAAAGCTGTGCAGTGCCTTCAACATCGTTGACCCTGACAACAACGGCTTCGATGGTATCGCCGACTTTTACAACGTCCTCGACCTTGATCCCGTCGTCAGTGAACTCGGATGTAGGAATAAACCCGGAATACTTGGTTCCAAGGTCAACGCTTATCTCTGTTCCCGTGATCGCGACAACCGTGCCGGTCACCTTATCTCCATTATATATAGTTTTAAGGGTTTCCTCCAGCATTTCGTCAAAGGAACGCTCCTTGGTTTCTTCTGCGAGTGTTTCGTTTTTCATTTCGTCCATTTTGTTTCTTACCTCCTTAATTATCCACGCAGGCGTAGATGCTCCCGCCGTAAGTCCAACGGTATCATAGTCTTTGAGCCTGTCCGCATCCAGTTCTTCAAGTCTTTCGATAAACTGCACGTCACCGCAGTTTTCACCGCAGATCTGTGCAAGATGGATGCTGTTTGCGCTGTGCCGGCCGCCTATGACCACCATTGCATCACACCGTGAAGCAATACTTGCCGCCTCTTCCTGCCGCGTGAATGTAGCAGTACATATTGTATCAGATATTTTTGCGTTTGTACATCTTTTTTTTATTATATTGCAACATTCGTTAAAATTACTGCGTGTCTGTGTCGTTTGCACCACAACAGTTATTGGTTTTGTCCAGATTTCATAGTTTTCGCTGAGCCACGCCTCCATTTCCTCCGGAGACTCTATCACTTTATGCGCGCCGCACCAGCCGCAGATCGCATCAACCTCCGGATGCCTTTTCATGCCGATAACGACAACAAAACGCCCCTCGCCTTCCGCACGGCTGACGATTTTGTGGATCGCTTTGACCTTGGGACAGGTGGCGTCCGTCACCTCTGCTCCTCTTTTCTCAAGCTCATCGTATATCCGCTTTGTAACGCCGTGTGCCCGAATGATAACCTTATCTCCGGCGCCGCACTCCTCCGGACTTTCTATTATTCTCAATCCGGAGCTTACAAGCCGGGCGACAACATCTTCATTATGTATAAGCTCACCGAGACAGCAGCATTTGCCGCCTCCCTCAAGAAGCTTCTCCGCCATTTCCACCGACCGGCTGACGCCAAAGCAAAATCCGGCGCTTTTGGCCACGATTATATTTTTCATTCGTTTTCTTTCCTGTCCAAATGAAGCCTTTCCTGCACAACTTTGCTCAAAAGCTCGAGGCTTTGGGCAAAATCTGTCTCGCTGGTATCAACCAGCACTGCGTCCTCCGCTTTTTTCAGCGGAGCCGCCGCTCTTTCGGAATCCTGTCTGTCGCGGCGTTCAATATCTCTGAGAACCTCTTCAAACGGTATATTCATTCCTTTTTGGGCAAGCTCCTTCATGCGTCTTTCGGCTCTCGCTTCGCTGCTCGCTGTAAGGAAAATTTTAAGCTCCGCCTGAGGGAGAACCACCGTCCCTATATCTCTCCCGTCCATTATGACATTGTTTCCACGCGCTATCTTTCTCTGCATCTCAAGGAGGTATTCCCTCACTTTTCCGTGTGACGACACGTCCGACGCTCCCGCCGAAACCTCCGGCGTCCGGATAAGGTCGGATACATCCTCGCCGTTGAGGTACATTCTCTGCTCGCCGGCGGCGTTATATGCCATACTTATATCCAACGTCGGCAGCAGCGCCATAACCTCGTTTTCATTCTTTCTGTCCGCGCCCTTCCTTATCGCCGCAAGGGCAAGGGTACGGTATATCGCGCCCGTATCAACATATATGAATGAAAACCGCTCCGCAAGCTTTCTCGCAAGGCTGCTCTTTCCCGCGCCGCTCGGCCCGTCTATCGCTATTGCATAATACTTATTCATACTGTTCCTCCAAGGCTTTCAAGCAACATGTTTGTTCTGTATAAGCTTTTCGGCATACCGGGTATTTGCGCGCACTATCCGTCCGTATTTACGGAATTTCCGGCGACATATCCAGTTGACCATGCTATCTGAAGGTTGAAGCCTCCGGTGTATCCGTCAACATCCAGAACCTCGCCCGCAAAATACAGTCCCCCGATCAGCTTGGATTCCATAGTGCGGGGATTTACCTCCCTTGTGGAAACTCCGCCGGAAGTGACTATGGCTTCGTCGATAGGTCTTGTCCCTGTAATATTAACGGGAAATGCCTTGAACAAGCGCACCAGATTTTTGCGCTGCTCCCTTGTTATCTCGTTAACCTTTGTCCCCTCCGGTATGCCGGAAAGTCTGACAAGAACCGGAATCATCGTGCTGCCCGCAAGATCGCCGAGCGCATTTTTAAATTCCCTGTTCGAATACTTTTCAAAATCACGCAGGATCCTTGCATCAAGTTTTTTTTCATCAAGAGCCGGCTTAAGGTCAATTTCCGCCCGGTAATGCGCTTTTCCTAAATTTCTCATATGAGAGCTTGCGGAGAGTACCAGCGGACCTGAAATGCCGAAGTGCGTGAACAGCATCTCGCCCTGCTGAGAAAACAGGCTTTTTTCATTCTCGAAAACGGTAAGACAGATGTTTTTCAGCGAAAAGCCCTGCATTTCCGCGCAGTAATCATCATCACTCTCAAGCGGAACGAGTGATGCTCGCGCAGGTACAACTGTATGCCCGAAAGCTTCCGCAAGCTTATAGCCTGAGCCGTCGGAGCCTGTGAGAGGATAGCTCATGCCGCCTGTGCAGACGGCCGCAGCTCTGCACATAAATTTTCCCTCCGTTGTCTCCGCCGCCGACACCGCGCCGTTTTCCGCAGCTATCCTTTTTACTCTGCCTCGGACAAGCTTTACGCCCGTTCTCGCGCACAGCCCTGTCAAAAGATCAGCCACGTCATTTGCGTTGTCGGAAACGGGAAAAACCCTGTTCCCACGCTCGGTTTTGAGCGGCAGGCCGTTGGATTCAAAGAAAGCCATGGTATCTTGCGGGGAAAACCTGTTGAGTGCGCCGTATAAAAACCTTCCGTCTCCCGGAATATTTGACATGAATGTCTTTATATCGCAATTATTGGTGAGATTGCATCTTCCTTTTCCGGTTATCCTGACTTTTCTTCCAAGCTGGCGGTTAGGGTCAAAGAGAATCACGCTCATTCCCCTGACCGCCGCCTGATACGCGCACATCATGCCTGCCGCGCCGCCGCCGATAACCGCAAGATCATAATATGTATTGCCCATCGGTCAGTTCCCTTTCAATTCATTACATCTGAAAGCTCTTCCTCGCTCAGATAGCGCCATTCTCCCGGCTTGAGCGTTCCGAGTCTGAGAGGGCCTTCGCTTATTCTCAGGAGCTTTGAGACCTTCATGCCGCATGCTTCGCACATTTTCCTCACCTGCCGGTTCCTGCCCTCTGAAATTGTGATAAGCAAAACCGCGCCTCGTGGGAAGACCCGCTCAATATCAACATTCTCCGCGCAGACGGTATACCCGTCTATATCTATCGGGCATCGCAGGTATTCGACCGCAGCACCTATGTCTTCTCCCTGAACCCACGTCCGATACACCTTGCTGAAATTATGAGACGGGTGCATCAGTTTATTTGCAAAGTCCCCGTCATTTGTCATGATGATAAGCCCCTCCGAATACATATCGAGCCTGCCCACGGGGTACAGGCGGGCGTCTGCGTCTTTCACAAGCTCGGTAACGTTTTTCCGCCCCTTTTCGTCCTTCATCGTCGTGACATACCCCTTCGGCTTGTTGAGCATGACATATATTTTTTTATTGTTTTCAGGCAGCGGTCTGCCGTCCAGCAATATAACGTCAGCATCCGTATCCGCTTTTGCTCCCAAAGCCGCCGTTGCGCCGTTCACTGTAACGCGGCCGTCTTCTATATACTTCTCCGCCGCTCTGCGGGACATCAGCCCCGCAGAGGAAATGATCTTCTGAAGCCGTTCTTTCATCGATTATCTCCGCTTCGTTTATATCAGGAATTATCAGACTCGATATCTTCGCTGCAAATAAGAGGATACTCCCCTCTGTACTTTCCGTCAACAGTAATTATCGCTTTTCCCGCCGCTTCCCCGCTTTCCACAGGAGCAAAGGTAAACCATGGCAGCTTTGCCGTAACAGCCACCTGCGATTTTTTGCTTACAAACACTTCCGCTTCGGTTTCCGGGACAAGGTGTGCCCACTTTTCCTTTCCGCCGATCACGGGAACGGAAAATCGCATTCCCTCCGTAACATTTCTTATTGAATACTCCGAGAAAGCCCGATCATACAAATAAATATGGTCGTTCCAATCGTCCGGCGCATTCAGCGTAACACACACAAGCTCCGCCCCGTTTCTTTTGCAGCTTGACACAAGGCATCTTCCTGCCGCTTCCGTATAGCCGGTTTTCCCGCCGGTACACCCCTTGCATTTATACAGAAGCTTATTGTGGTTTATAAGCGTTCTCCCCTTGACGGCGCAGCTTTTCATCGCCATTATATTGCGCACGGTTTCGTTCTTGAGACATTCCTGCATCAGCAGCGCCATATCCTCTGCCGTGGAATAATGTCCGTCGGCGGGAAGTCCGTGGGGATTGCAGAAATGCGTAGATGTCATCGACAGTTCCGACGCTCTCTCATTCATAAGCTGCACAAAGCTTAATATATCCCCTGCAATATACCTGGCAAGGGACGCGGCAGCGTCGTTCCCCGACTCAAGAAGCAGCCCCTCAAGCAGTTCTTCAGCCGTTACCGTTTCTCCCGGACGGAGATACATTGTCGAGCCTTCGATCCGGCAGTCCTCTTCCACTACCTCGATCCGTTCGCCCATATTGCAGCGCTCGGCAGCTATGAGCGCCGTCATAAGCTTTGTCGTACTGGCCACAGGAAGCTTAATCCCCGGCTGTTTTTCATATATGATCTCCCCGTTCCACATCACAACGGCTGACTGCGCGCTGATATTCACGACGGGCTCTTCACAATATGCACAGCTCTTTTCCAGCAGGAGAAAAACGGCGGCAAAAGCAAGTATTTTTTTAATAATCTTAATAATAAGCACCACCCCTCTGTTATCGGGCAGTGCTTATTATTTACAGTAATTTTTTTAATATTCCGTCTGTAAACCGGCGGTGAAAAAACACCTGCTTTATTTCAGCTTGTCAAAAAAGTCCTGTAAGGACTTTTTTGACCGCGCTTTCGGCAACAGCATTTTGAAAGAGTTCAAAATGCTCGGCGGAAAGCCTTGGTATATCAAGGTTTTCGACGGCGGTTTATCCATTTTGAGGCGTGCCTTGCCCCCTCAAGCTCCCCCGCTGCTCTGCTATCTGACTTTAATACATAGTTTTTTGACAGTCTGTTATTTATTATTCTGCTTGTCGATAAAAGCATCCACGCGATCCATGACCTGCGGAACGAGGTCAATGATCCTGTCAACGGTATTGCTCGCAGGAGGCATAACATTGATCATTCTGACCGTACCTTCTTTTATAACAAGGAATCCGATAGGCTCGATCTTGACGCCCGTTGCGTTTCCGCCGCCATACGGTTTGTCTGCCCCTTCCTTCTTTGCGCCGAATTCGACTCCGCCGCCGCCAAAGGCAACGCTGACTTTTGAAATCGGCACAAGCGTTATCCCGTCCGGCGTCACTATCGGGTCGCCGACAACGGTATCGACCTTGAGCATATTCTTTACGTTTTCCATCGTACTCTGCATAAGGTTGCTGATAGGGTTATTTTCCATTTTTGTCAATCCTTTCTTCCTGCTGTATGCTGCTATCTGTTATATCGTTTTCAGTAATATCGTTTTCAGTAATTTGTTCAGAGGGCTCATCTTTTTCGCCGCGCAGCTTCCGCGCAAGCTTTTCTTTCAGGTGTCTCAGCTTATTTCTGATGAGGACGCCGAGAGCGCCGAATAAAATTGCAAATACCATACGGAATATCGCGCCGATACGGATCGTAAGCGCTATTCCGAAATCAAGTACGGTTTTTTCCGAGGTAAAATCAACATCCGTGCGGACATACAGATCGTTTACATCGAAACGCTGAGCACAGATCGGTGCAAGAATGTTCAGCGCTGCGTTGACATTCCCGAAAACCACAGCTGTCTGATACGGGTCATCCCCGCCCGCAGTGTAATCCAGAAGGAATCTGTCCACTCTGAATTTTTTTCCGAGTATTCCAAAACCGTTAAGGACTTTTTTCAGGAGCGTCATTATTTCATCGAACGTGAAGTCCAGATTGATTTTTTTGCCCGGCTTTTTTTCTCCGTTTTCAGTCTTCTCAGGTTTCTTTTCCTTCTTCGGCTTTTTTTCTTTATGGGGCTTTGACTCATCCTCCGGATTTTTCGGAAAAATCTGAAAAAGAACGCCGGCTGCCTTTGCCGACACTCTCAATTCGCCGCCTTCATATGCGATATCCGCGCCTATCGGGACAAGCATAATAATTGTAATTATCAACGCTATTATTCCCAGAATTATCAGGGCAACCAATCACATCACTCCTCATCCTTGTTTTCCGGCAGGTCGTTTATGGTGATCTGATGATAATCACCGCTGCGCAGGCGCTCTATTTCGCTTTTAAGTTTGTCCACGCCATCGTTTGTATTCATATCAGGAAGCTCCGGAAGCTCGTCGAGTGAGCTTATTCCCATCGTCCTCAGAAAAACATCGGTCGTTCTGAAAATCGCCGGTCTTCCCGGAACGTCAAGCTTGCCGCATATTTCGATCAGCCCTCTCTCTGCAAGGGAGCTTACCGTATACGAGCTGTCAACGCCCCGCACCTGATCTATATAAGCCCTTGTTACAGGCTGAAAATAGGCGACGACGGCAAGCGTTTCAAGCGCGCTCTGCGACAGCGCCGGCGGCTTTCTCTGCTCCATTGCAAGACTGATTATCTGCGCATACTCGGGAGATGAGCACATCTGAAGCTTATCGTCAAGCCTGAGTATCCGCATTCCACGCCTGTTTTCTTTATATTCATTCTGAAGAAACGCCGCCGCAAGCTCCACCTCTTTGACGTCAGCGCCCAATATCAGGGACATCCGGCTTATCGAAAAAGCCTCTCCAGCCGCAAACAGAATAGCCTCAATGGCAGAAGATAAATCACTCATTATTCCACGATCTTTTCAATTATTTCGTCCACATCTCCGCCGGTAAAGCGCAGAGAATAGTCATTTTCTTTTCTCTCGATCTCAATGCTCCCCATACTGCAAAGCTCGAGCACCGACATAAACGCCGCAACGATCTCCGATCTTGTCCGGCAGATGCGGTACAGCTCATTAAGGCCGACTTCGCCGAGCCGCAGCATATCAAGTATCTGACGGCTCTTATCCCGTATGCTGAATATTATCCTGTGGGGGATGGCGCTGTCCAGCTGATCTGCGTCCGAATGTCTGGCGCCGCGGAAAAAAAGCGAGTGCAGCGCCTCAAGAAGATCGGCCGGTTCATGGCGGTAATCATATACCTTGGACAGAGGATTGAGCGGCTCTGGCCGCTTGACATGGAACAGCATCCCCTCTGCGGAAAGCTTTTTCAGCCCCGGCAGCACGGCTTGAACGGAAGAAAGCGTATCCTTGGCTTTAAGCTGCTCAAGGGATTGCATCAGCAGCTCAAGCTCTGAAACGTCTTCTTCCTCGTTGCTGAGAAGGGTTTTCGTCTTTATGTACAGCAGATGCGACGCCATCTGGATAAACTCGCTTGCTATTTCCAGATCCATGCTCTCCATCTGCGCAAGATAATCCATGTACTGGTCGAGAATATCCGCGATCTTTATATCGCGTATTTCTATTTTGTTTTTTGAAAGCAGCATGAGAATAAGACTGAGCGGACCTTCAAAGTCGCTCATCTCGCCTTTTTCCCTGAGCACACCCTCAAGATGAAAATTCGGATTGTCCATTGAACGCTCACTTATAGAAGAGATAAAAGACAATATCGCAGCCCGCCTGAGCCACCGGCAGCATAAGGTCAAACGCGCCGTCAATCAGCGCCGTGAGAGGCTTTCCGAGAATACCGCTGGCGACAAGCGCAAGCATCAGCAGTGAACCGTATTTCTCATAGCGCATAAGCTTTATATAGCTTTCGTCGCTCATGAGCGAGAAGAGCACTTTTGACCCGTCAAGAGGCGGGATCGGTATAAAGTTGAATATGGCGAGACCGAGACTTATATAAACCGTAAGCTGCAGCATGGTCAAAAAATAACTCCCTGCCGCAGAATCTCTCAGCGGGATGTAAAAAAGGCCGTACAAGAACATGAACACGACTGCAATGACCAGATTGGAAACCGGACCGGCAAGCGCGGTTATCGCCATGCCGCGCTTTGGATTTTTAAACCTGAACATATTGACCGGCACGGGCTTTGCCCAGCCTACATGAAAAACCGCAAGCATGAGCAGGCCCACAGGGTCGAGATGCTTCAATGGGTTGAGCGTAAGTCTTCCGCTCCGTTTCGCGGTGTCGTCGCCCAGAAAATACGCCGTGTACCCGTGGCTCAGCTCATGAAGGGTTATGCACAGCACAGATGGAACAACGGCAAGGAGAATGCTCATCAGATATCTGAAGTCAAACCCTTCCCATATTGATTTCAACGCCGAAATACTTACCACTTCCAAGAAACATTTTTTCTGTCTATATATTGCTTTTTATATATTGCTTTTTATATATTGCTTTTTATATATTGCTTCAATACTGTTTTATCAGTACTTCAGATAAGCTGATCTACGTCGAGACTGTCAGAACCGTGTGTGGTCTTATCAACTGATTGTTAGTTTTCAGTATAACAAACAGTCAGAAAAAAAACAAGAGCAAGTGCGAAAAAAGTCCACTTGCTCCCTGTTTGCCCTACATTTATCAGTTGTCCCGCTCCATAAACCGTGAGATCAGCGAAGGTCCCGTGACCCTCACGGTATTAAGAATCGTACCGACAGCGGCAACCATATCAATGAATATCGCAAACCATAGATTGCAATATCCGATTATACTCAAAAAAATAAGGATTGCTTTGACAACAAACACAAAAACGGCATTTTCAACCGCAATTTCACGTACTCTTCTGCACACGCTGAATGCAAACGGAATATTTACTATACAATCAGGCAGAATCATTGCATCGGCAAAGCTTGTTTCTTTACTCACATGCATATCAACGTCCGCCGCACTGTGCATCTCAGCGCCATCCGCATAAACGAAAACCGAACTGCCTTTTACGGAGTCTGAAATATCCTTGACGATCCTGTACTTTCTCTCGCTGTCACATTCTCCGTATACTTCGCGGAAATCAAGCTCATCGGCGGTTCTTCTGCTTTCGCCGTCGCTCTCCTCACACAGCAGAACGCATCTGCTCACTCCGTTTTCTTTAAGTCCTGCGACTATATTCTCTCCGCCCTCGAGCACCGGAAAGCTGACCGTAAAGCAGCCGACGTACCTTCCGGCTATCGTCATATGAAATCGTCGCTCATCACTGTCGGATGATTTTATATCAATGCCCCGGGAATCAAAAAATTCCCGCGTCCCGATAAGCACATGATTATCCGCTATATCGGCTTCCGCACCATAACCGGGATGGTCGGCAAAGTTTTTTATAAGCTCAAGCCGGCACTCCGAAGAAAAGGCATGCAGAATTGCTTTTGCCTCGGGCTGCCCCGAGTAATAAAGGACATGCGCGGCAAAGGTAAGAAACGTTTTTTTATCAATAAGCTCCGGCATGATCCTGATGTCCGCCGAATCCTCCCGGAAAAAGACGCCTGCATTGTCAAAAAGAACCGTCTTTGCTCCGGCACAGCGCTCCATAACGGCCGCACTGCCGAAAATAACGCCGTATTCCGCGCTGAAGCACATCCCCATTATCCCCGCAGTCGGCATGGAAATAACGACCGACATCGGTGTCGAAATCAGAATGATCGTAATGGCGCGGTGTATTGAAACCGTAAAGGTATTGTTTGTAAAAAGGGGCGTAATGACTGCATATAAAGCGCCTATTATCATACCGATCTTCAGTACGAAGCCGGCGCTTTCACGTATTGAATCTTCAAGTCCCGTATGACCTGCGCCGTCCCGGAAGACGATTTTGGCGACTGTTTCCGAAACGCTGTTTTCATGGTAGCGCAGTAATCCGATGGCGGAAAGCCTGCTTTTCTCCTCCGCATAGGAAACGAGGATAAGCCCTATCTGATATAGGAGCACAAGAGCCGCCGCCTCGGCCGGGAAGCCGATTATACATGAAACGACCGTTATCGCCGTCACGACGACCGACGTCGAGAAAAAATCCCTGTCAGAAAAATCCGAAACGGCGTCAAGCGCTATATCGTATCCCGCGACAACAGCGGAAAGCACAAGGAGGATAACGCTTACAAAACCGGGCAGATTTCCAAGCACAAGAGCCGCCGCAAATATCAGCGACGCGGCAACAAGTCTGATGATCAGAAGCGTGTCAAATGCCATTGGGTCTTTTCCGGATGCTTTGCCGTTTCCGCCCCGATATTTGTGCATTATCTCTCCCTCGCTTTCAGAAGTTTTAAGGCAGCGCCGCGCCGTACGTGCGCGGCATTTGCTCCCGCCGCGCCGTACAGCGCCGCCCTGATAAATTCAGCCGGTTATTATGCTTTTCCGTCGCAGCCGAGAACGTCAACGATCTTATGCTTTACCATCTGCTTGATTGCCTCGCGTGCGGGCGCAAGATACTGACGCGGGTCGAAATGATCGGGATGCTCGTTGAAGTACTTACGGATAGTTGCGGTCATTGCAAGACGGAGGTCGGAGTCAATGTTGATCTTGCAGACGGCCATGGAAGCGGCCTTGCGGAGCTGATCCTCGGGAACGCCGATAGCGCCGGGCATCTTTCCGCCGTTTTCGTTGATGATCCTGACAAATTCCTGAGGAACGGAGGAAGCGCCGTGGAGAACGATCGGGAATCCGGGCAGTCTCTTCTCGACGTCTTCAAGTATATCAAATCTCAGCTTGGGGTCGGTGCCGGGCTTGAACTTGTATGCGCCGTGGGAGGTGCCTATTGCGATTGCAAGGGAGTCGCAGCCTGTTCTCTCGACAAATTCCTGAACGTCTTCGGGGCGGGTGTATGAGCTGTCCTCAGCGGAAACTTTGACCTCATCCTCGATGCCCGCCAGCGTGCCAAGCTCAGCCTCGACGACAACGCCGTGGTCATGTGCATACTCAACTACCTTTCTGGTAATTGCGATGTTTTCTTCAAAGGGCTTGCCGGATGCGTCGATCATAACGGAAGAAAAGCCGCCGTCAATGCAGGACTTGCACAGCTCGAAATCACTGCCGTGGTCAAGGTGCAGCGCGATGGGCAGACCCGTCTCCTGAATGGCCGCCTCGACGAGCTTTATGAGATAAGTATGGTTTGCGTATGCACGCGCACCCTTGGACACCTGAAGGATAAGAGGTGCGTTGACCTCTTTCGCCGCCTCGGTGATGCCCTGAACTATCTCCATATTATTTACATTGAATGCACCGATGGCATATCCGCCCTTATAGGCTTTTTCAAACATTTCTTTGGTTGTTACTAATGGCATAAAAATTCTCCCTTCCAAACATTGGTGAAATTAAAATTTGTACAAATAGTATATTTACAAATTCCGTTGAATATTATATCCTCAATGTGCGACAGAATCAATAAGTATATTGCCTAAAATACAAAAATTTTCGGAGGACTCTCAAATGGATAAGAAACTCATCGGTTCATGCATCATCGGTCAGTCCGGCGGTCCTACCGCCGTCATCAATGCCAGCGCATACGGCGTTATCAAGACCGCTCTTGAGGCGGAGGAGATAACAAGGGTTTACGGCGCTGCCCACGGTATCAGGGGCGTACTCGACGACAAGCTTTATGTTATGGATCTTGAAGACCCCACCGAGCTGAGCTACCTTCTGCACACCCCCTCTTCGGAGCTTGGCTCATGCAGGTACAAAATCGCCGACCCCGCAAAGGACGACACCGATTATAAGCGTATTCTTGAGATATTCAAAAAATACAATGTCCGCTACTTCTTCTACAACGGCGGAAACGACTCCATGGATACCTGCAACAAGATAAGCAAGTATATGCAGTCCGTCGGCTATGAGTGCCGCGTCATGGGCGTTCCCAAGACCATCGACAACGACCTTTTCGGCACCGACCACTGCCCCGGCTTTGCAAGCGCAGCTAAGTTCATTGCTACTTCCTGCATGGAGATCAGCAAGGATATGCACGTTTACGACAAGCCCATGATCACCGTTGTTGAAGCAATGGGCAGACACGCCGGCTGGCTGACCGCAAGCGCGGCTCTGGCAACGCATTACGGCTGCGGTCCCGATCTTATCTACCTCCCCGAGACGGATTTTGACATGGACAAGTTCATCGCCGACGTTGACAGAGTACACAAGGAAAAGGGTCATGTATTCGTCGTCGTTTCCGAGGGCATCCATTACGCTGACGGAAGCTTTGTTTCCGAGGCAAAGACCTCCGCGACGGACGGCTTCGGTCATGCGCAGCTGGGCGGTCTGGCGGCAATGCTTGCAAGCAAGCTGGGTGAGCATACCGGCATCAAGGTTCGCGGCATTGAGCTGAGTCTTCTTCAGAGATGCGCTGCTCACTGCGCCTCTCTTACCGACGTCAACGAGAGCTTCAACGCCGGTAAAGTCGCCGTTGAGAAGGCTGTCGCGGGCGAAACCGACAAGATGGTCGCATTCGAGAGAGCTTATGTTGACGGCAAATACACATGCAATTTCATTGCCGAGCCTCTTACACTTGCCGCAAACACTGAAAAGAAGGTTCCCATCGAATGGATCAACGACGCTCACAACGGCCTCAAGGACGAGTTCATCGACTATATTCTTCCCCTTATTCAGGGTGAGGTCGATGTTCCCAAGGTAGACGGTCTGCCCCGTTACGCAAAGCTCAAAAAGATAATCGAAAAATAATTTTCCGATTTATTCTCCGGGAAAAGGTCATCGCCTTTTCCCGTTTTTATTTTGCTATGTTGTTTTTTCATTTTTCATGATATAATATTCAAAAACAACGGAAAGCGTTTTAAATCCGGAGGGCAGAATGAACGGCACAAAAGAGCAGATCCTTAATACAGCCCTCGCGCTTTTTTCGCAGAACGGCTTTGAAGCAGTATCGGTAAGCGATATCGCCGGCCGTCTCGGAATAACCAAGGGCGCTTTGTACAAACACTTTAAAAACAAGCAGGATATATTCGATTCCATTCTCTCCCGAATGGAGCGGCTTTATTCGCAGGTCTGCCTTTCATGGACAAGCTGCACCGACGAATACTCCTCCCATGCAGATACTCCGTCCGCGGTAAAAGCGTCGCTCTCCTTCTGCTCCTCCTGCTTTTCATTCTGGACGAAGGACGAATTTGCCTCATCATTCAGAAAAATGCTCGTGCTGGAGCAATACCGCAGTGCCGAGATGAGCCGCCTGCACTGCGCCTATCTTGTCTCGTCCCCCGTCGAGACTCTTACAGGGCTTTTCCGTTCCTTCAACGTGACCGGAGCCGCCGAAAAGGCATTTTCACTGTATTCCGCAATCTACTTCTCTTTCGGCATCTATGACGGCGCGGAAGACAAGCTTTGTACATATTTTATTCTCAAAGAGAGCATCGAGCGCAGATGCTTCGACATTTTCGGGAATGCCGTATAGAGCCGCCCGCGCCCGCCGTTTGGCCGTCTGATAAAATCCTCCATACACAAGGAGAACCGCCGTGAAAGAATTTACCGTAAACACAAACGATTCCGGGCAGAGATTTGACCGCTTCATCGGCAAAACCGTCCCGCTGCTGCCCGAATCCCTGCTTCAGAAGTACATAAGACTCAAGCGCATCAAGCTTAACGGAAAAGGAGCCAAGCGCGATACAAGGCTTTCAACAGGCGACACCGTCCAGATGTATATCAACGACGAATTTTTTGAAAGGCCGAGGGAGGAGAACTCTTATCTCAAGGTCGGCACACCGAAGCTGACAATAGTATACGAAGACGAAAACATACTTCTGGCGGACAAAAAGCCAGGCGTTCTCTGCCACAGCGCCGGTGTATGGGATTATAATACGCTGATCGCCAACATTCAGGCATATCTGGCGCAAAACGGCGAATGGCGCCCGAAAGAGGAAAACTCTTTCACCCCGGCTCTCTGCAACAGGATCGACAGAAACACCGGCGGCATAGTCATCGCCGCCAAGAACGCCGAGGCGCTTCGTATCCTCAACGAAAAGATCAAGGAACGCGAGATTGAAAAATACTATCTCTGCGCCGTAAACGGAAGACCGAAGCCTCCCGTCGGGAGACTTGAAAACTTTCTGTTCAAGGACGCCGGAAAAAATCAGGTATATATAAAAAACAGTGCTGAACCGGGAAGCCGTACCGCCGTCACGGAATACAGAACGCTCCGCTCAACGGGACGGCTTTCTCTTGTCGAATGTCATCTGCTCACCGGCCGCACACACCAGATACGAGCGCAGATGGCTCATGCCGGCTGGCCGCTTCTGGGCGACGGTAAGTACGGCAGTGAAAGATTCAACAAGGATTTCGGAGAAAAAGGGCAGGCTCTGTACTCCTACAAACTTGTCTTTTCCTTTCCTACCGACGCCGGCATCCTCAACTATCTGAAAGGGCGCGAATTTTGCGTTGAATCGGTCGATTTTGCCAAAAAATATTTTGACATCGACGGTCTGGATTTCTGAGATATGATAAGCGGGACGCCGCTGCGTATACGGTATGGGATACGGCTCACTCCGCAAAATACCGGCATAAGAAATTAAAAATTCCGGAGTCGCGCCGCAGCTGATGCCGACTCCGGAATTATCTTTTATATTCGGTTTTATTATGCATAGCCGAACAGGAACAAACAGAGATACGCCGCCGGGACGGCAAACATAATGCTGTCTGTTCTGTCGAACATACCGCCGTGTCCCGGAATAAGCTTTGAAAAGTCCTTCAGACCGAGCATGCGCTTTACAAGCGACTCCGCCAGATCGCCTATCTGCCCCATCGAAGAGGCGACCAACGCCGTTACTACGCAGATCCATCCGGGTATCATGTTGCAGCAGTTCGGTATCAGCTTTACAAGCAGCCCTGACAGCGCGCCGGCAGCCGCGCCGCAGATGCAGCCCTCCACGGTTTTGTGCGGGCTTACGTCCGGCGCGACCTTATGCTTGCCGAACCACATCCCGCCGAAAAGTGCAAAGCTGTCGCAGACTATGCTTGAAATGCATCCGAGCGCAATAACCTCAAGCCAGCGCGGAGAGGCGCTTATCATCATCATAAGTCCGTAGATAAACCCCGGGTAGGCAAGACCGGCGACCGTGTATATCGCGCCCTTCCCTCTCACCTTGGCATGGAGGATTCCGGAGAACATTGCAAGGTACACACCGGCGGCCATACAGGCGATATACGCCGTCGTTCCGGCGTGAAGAATGGCCAGAACGGCCTGGATGCCGATGTATGTATACATAACCCATGCTGCACAGTATACCTCTGCCTTTTCAAGTCCCCTGCTGTACTCATACGCGCACATTATGCCCGCCACGGCGAAAAACAGCACCCTCGTGATCTCAGAGAGGAAAATACAGGTAACGGCAATGGTAAGAAGTACAACGGCAGAGATAACTCGTTTTTTCAAAATTCAACACTCTTTTCTTTTTTGTCTTTTTTATTTTACTACATCCCCATAATTTTCACAATAGTCAGTTTGGCATAACCATAATTTGATTATTAACAATGTTTTGCGGCTGCGCGGCTATATTTTTTGTTGTTAACGGATGAAAGTTGTGGTATTATACATTCAAGTAAATAAAAAACACCGCGGGAGGAAGCATCGTGTACCAGGATAACAGGATTTGGATGGCTCAGTCTGATAAAAACATTTTTTTGCTGCCCGAAATGGCAAACCGGCACGGTCTGATAGCCGGCGCAACCGGAACCGGAAAAACGATAACAATGAAGGTAATGGCGGAGTCTTTTTCTGAGATGGGAGTGCCCGTTTTTCTTGCCGATATCAAGGGCGATCTCAGCGGCATGTGCAAACCCGGCATTAATACCGCCGACATGCAGGAGCGCATCAGCCGATTCGGTATCGAGGGCTTTGAATTCAAAGGCTATCCCACACGCTTCTGGGATATTTTCGGCGAAGCGGGTATTCCCGTGCGCGTTTCCGTTTCCGAAATGGGTCCCGTTCTCCTCGCACGTCTTCTCGGACTTACCGAAATACAGCAGGGCGTTCTGAATATCGTTTTCCGCGTTGCGGACGACAACGGCCTTCTCCTTCTTGACCTTAAGGATCTCCGGGCTATGGTTCAGTATGTCGGCGATAACAGAGCGGAGTATACCGTTCAGTACGGCAACGTATCCGCCGCAAGCATAGGCGCTATCCAGCGTGCGCTTCTCTCCTTTGAGAATGAAGGCGGAGAGCTTTTCTTCGGTGAGCCATCTCTTGACATACGCGATTTCATACGCACAGACGCTTCTGGGAAAGGCTATATCAACATTCTCAGCAGCAGCAAGCTCGTTGCAAGTCCCACCGTTTACGGTACTTTTCTGCTGTGGCTGCTGACCGAGCTTTTTGAGAAGCTTCCCGAAGTCGGCGATCTTGATAAGCCCAGAATGGTCTTCTTCTTTGACGAGGCGCATTTGCTTTTCAGCGATTGTCCCAAAGCGCTTGTGCAGAAAATAGTTCAGGTCGTAAAGCTCATACGTTCAAAAGCGGTCGGCGTCTATTTCATAAGCCAGAGCCCGTCGGATATTCCAAACGACGTTCTTGCACAGCTTTCCAACCGCGTCCAGCATGCGCTGCGCGCCTACACTCCGGCCGAAATGAAGTCCGTCAAAGCCGCGGCAAAAGCATTCCGTGAAAATCCGGAATTTGACACGGAAACCGTACTTATGGAGCTTGGCGTCGGCGAGGCGCTTGTCAGCTTTCTTGACGAAGAGGGCATCCCCACAGTCGTTGAACGTGCAAAGATTCTTCCGCCGCAGAGCCTTATGGGCTCCGCCGGTGAAGCAGAGATTGAGCGCATCGTAAATTCGGATGAGTTTTATCTGAAATACAATGAAACGGTAGACCGTGAATCCGCATATGAGATCATAAACGCGGCCGCCGCAGAGCTTGAGCGTCTCAAGGCAGAGGAAGCAGAAAAAGCAGCCGCGGAGAAAGCCGCAGCCATGGAAGCCGCAGCCAAAGAAAAGCTTGCCGCAAAAGAGGCCGCTGTCGCGGCAAAAGCCGCCAGGGAGGCGGCCGCCGCAGAAAAAGCAGCGCTCAAGGAAGCCGCTGCCGCAGAGAAAGCAGCGCTCAAGGAAAAGCAGGCAAAAGCGAAAATCGCGCAAAGAGCAGTGAGCAACGCCGCCTCTTCGATCGTCGGTTCTCTCAGTAATAATATTGTCAATTCAATTACCGGCGGCAAAACAAAATCCGCCAAGCAGATCGCCGCTCAGGCGGCCAAGAACGCGCTCAGCTCTGTTGCGAGAAGCAATACCAATTCGATCATAAGAGGACTTTTCGGAAACATAAAATAAAAAATCCCCCAATTTTGGAGGGATTACGGATGATCTTAGTCAAAAGATGCTCCCCCCTATATGGGGGAGCGCTCCGGTATTCACATCAGGCAGGCTCGTATGTTTTTCCGACTTCGTTCCCGTCTGCGTCATATTCGATGTCTTCCATCAGCGCCGGGTCAACGCGGCTGCGTTTTTTGATCGTCATCCCCTGCCCCTGAAGATTGAACACCCATATCTTATACCCCGGAAAATCCGGATCCGGCTTTCTGAACACCGAGGTTTCGTTTAACCGGCAGAATTTTGCTCTTCCCTCGGCCGTATCAAGCAGGTCGCCCGGACCGTTATAATACAGCTCATCCTCGGCTGCTTTCCGCTTGAATTCGTTCCATTCTTCTTCCGGTACATTTACAACATCATTGGGCTGTATCATCGCGTTCCTCCGTTATAATTACTGCTGATTTTTTATTAATATACCACGTCTGGCATTTTTTTTCAACATCGCATTATTCCGGACAGCATATTGACCGCAAAGGAGTTTTTCAATGAAACAAGTTACAAGAGTCGCTTTGATAACAAGCGGCGGCGATTGTCAGGGGCTGAACGCCGCCATGCGCGGCGTCGGCAAGGCTTTGTACAACAAGCTTGACAATGTGGAGATTTTCGGAATGTACGACGGATATCGCGGTCTGATAGACGGCGATTATCTGTTCATGGATCTAAAGAGCTTTTCCGGTATTCTTACCCAGGGCGGTACGATCCTCGGAACTTCACGTCAAAGATACATTCCCGGAAAAGACATCGTTGACGAGAACGGCGAAAGCCTCATTCCGGCAATGAAAGACACATACAACCGGCTCAATCTTGACTGTCTTGTCATCATGGGCGGCAACGGAACTCAGAAAAGCGCGCTTTTGCTTGCCGATGCCGGGATGAACGTAATAACGCTGCCGAAAACCATCGACAACGATATCTGGGGTACGGATACCACCTTCGGCTTCCAGAGCGCCGTAGACATCGCCACCAATGTTATCGACTACATTCACTCGACCGCAAGCTCCCACAACCGCACCTTTATTGTTGAGCTTATGGGCAGAGACGCCGGTTGGCTTACACTCAACGCCGGTATAGGCAGCGGTGCGGATATTATCCTTATTCCCGAGATCCCATATGACATAAACAAGGTTGCAGATGTAATTGCCCGCAGGCAGCAGAGAGGCCGCGGCTTTTCGATCGTAGCCTGCGCTGAGGGCGCGGTTTCGATAACCGATAAAAAGCTTGACGAGGAAGCCAGCCGCCACGCCAAGGAAAATCTGTTCTACCCTGCCGTTTCCTACCGTCTCGCTGCGGAGCTTGAAAAGATAACCGGTCAGGAAACACGCGTAACCGTTCCCGGGCATTACCAGAGGGGCGGTCCTCCCTGCCCGTATGACAGGGTGCTTGCCACGCAGTTCGGCATCGCCGCCGCCGACCTTATAATGAATAAGCAGTACCGACGCATGGTCGCCATGCAGGACGGGAAAATATGCTCGATCCCCCTCGACGACGCTGCCAGCAAGACAAAATTCCTGCCCGTTGACCACCCGATGATCCATGTTGCCAGAGACATCGGAGTATGCATGGGAGACTGATGAGACTGACGGCGGGTAAAAATTATCGATTAGTTTAAACTTCAAAAGCCGGGTATGGCCGAAAAGGTCTTACCCGGTTTTATCACGTTTTTTTCTGTTTTTGATTTTCAAGAGCCCCAAAGCCGCAAAAGCAACTATTATTGTGATAAGTCCGCTTTCAACTATCTCATACGTTTTCATTGCTTCCGGACAGAAAAGACCGACGAGCACCCCGCACAAGCCGAACAAAGCGCTCACAGCGGCGGATATCGCAACTCTTTTTCCGGTAACGATCTTTTTAAGCGGCATTTCCGGTATAAACGCTTTCACCGACACCGTTACAGCCGCCAGAATAAGTCCTGCTATACACAGATATTTCAGCGCCGTCATCAGTATCGGAGAGAGTACACTGTTGAAAAGAGCGCCGAACAGCGCAAGCAGAGCTCTGCCTATTATCCACACGGGAACTCCTGCAAAGACCCGCACTCCGGCAGGCAGTCTCATAAACAGCCGTCTGAGCGCCGCACGAAGCCCTCTTTGCTTTTTTTCCTGCACATTGACAGCGCTTGCTTCCAAATCGCTGTCACCGTCGTTATCACAGATAATGCTGTCGGAAATTTCAAATGCCGGCGGAACATATACGTCTTTGCTGAGCATATCCTCCGGAGACGAAAACAATGCCCCGAGAGCAAGCCCAGCCGCCGCGACAGCCGCGATCAGCGAACCCACGGCATAATCTTTTGCTGTCTTCTCTTTTGTATTTCTCATGAAAAACCCCTTCGGCAGAGATTGCTGCCGACTTTCCGCTTGGCACACTCCCGGGAAGTATGCTCATTTTATCCGGAAGCAGCACATCCAAGCAAAATATTACTTTATCAATTATAACCTTATGCATTTTTTTAGTCAATACTTCCGCGTCGGCGTATCTTTTGATGTTGTCTATCATGTCCCCGCCGTCCGGTACGTCAGGAAATATCTCCTCTCCGAATCTTTCCTGAAGCTGCTGGTAGAGATCGTCAACCGTCGTGCCGTTCTTCCTGTGTACTATCGGGTAGCCCTTGAGATCGGAGTAGCTTATCTCTCCCGCCTTTACAAGCGGCGCTACGTCTACCGGTACGCTCTTGAGGAAGCTTTCAAAGTCCTCCCTCTCCGCTTTCATCTCGTCGCTTATCACAATGTCAACGTCGTCCGTCATGCTGTGCGCCAGCGTCAGCGCGTGCTCCCACAGCATATCCCAGTCCACGTTCTCAGCGTTCAGCAGGTACGCGCCCATCTCCTGCAAGCCCCGGTTCACCTCCGCACTCGTCGCCGCGCTGTCAAGCCGCTTCACAAGCTCCCTTGCGTATTCAAGCGTGTCGGTGTTCCGCAGCGTGTACTCCTTCGTCACCCTGCTCTGCTTCTTCCAGTGCTCTATCCTTTCCCGCAGTATCCTGTTCTCGCGTCTCAGCGCCGCCGCGCTTTCCTCTCTCCCCTTCGCTTCCTCCGCCGTGTCTCTCGTCTCTCGGGAAGAATAGCGGAGCTGTCCGCCTCTCTCGGGAATATATTTTTCTGCGTCCCCCTTGACAAGCTCAAGTAAATCTGCTACTTTAATTTCAGAAGAATCGGATGTGTCTTGTGCCCGCGGACTTTGTTCGCCGACCTTGACTGAAGCATCCGGTTCTTCTTTTATGCTTTCAATGCCGATTACTTCAAGCGCTTGCGTATCATACAATGTATCGTACTGTTCCATTATGCCGTTTCTGTTAAAGTAGCTTCGGATATTCTGAGGCATTCCGTCAAGTGATTTGAAATCATATTCTTTGACAGTAAGTTTTACCGGTTCTATTCCGTTTGCTCCGTTGATTGCACCAAAGAATGTGTATACTCCGGTTTCTGCCTTGCGATTGTTCTTCGGTTCGTTGACGCTTACAAGCACCGCGTCCTTTATTATCTCCGGGATATGCGCCATGCTCCGTATGGTATCCTCGCCAAAGTCTGCTGTAAGATTTGTGAACGCGTGACTGAACGATTTTGGTGTAAGGAATATGAGACTGTTTGTGTCCTCGTTCAGGTGAGGCTCATCAAACCATTTCTCTTCTATCGCTTTCTCAAGAACCTCTCCTTTCATCTCCGCATATGTCCCGCTCTCTATTCCGCTTCTTACATCAACTATCCTTACCGGCGTCTTTGATACAAGCTCTTCATATGTCGGCGTCTTTTTTTCTCTTAATGAAAATTTTGCTTTACTCTTGACATCCGCGTCTTCGTATGTTAGACTTCTTATCAACCCGTAACGGGTTCCGTTTAACGGCACGGAGTTGCCGCAAACTTGGAACCAATTGCGGGTTTTCTTTTTGTTTTCATTTAAGTACAGGATATTGTCGTCGTTTATATCCGCATTGCTGTGAGCGTGAATAGTCCTTATCTTGTTGATCACGGTAATTCCATCTGCTGCTCTTGTCATAACAACTCCGACAACGACCGGGGTCTTTCCATCCGGCAGGAGCAGTCCGAATACATTAGCTGTGTTGTTTGTCTGCCCGTCTTCTCCTCTGTATTCCGTGATTGCTATTGGGTCGTTCAGCAGTTCCGGTATTTGCTTAAGGATTTCTCTGGTCAGATGATCTCTGTGCTTGTCAAAGCTCTTTTTTATTTTGCCGACGTCAAACCACATCCCCTCTGCCGGAAAGCCCACTCGATTAAGTGCGCTGCCCTCTTTGAGCGTTCCTACCTTAACGCGTACACCGTCCGCCTTTCTGTCCCATTGTTCTATCTGCCTTGCATAATATTTATCCTCTTTAAACCATTCTCTGCTTGAAGTTCGCACGCCCGTTCCGCTCTCGGTTCCGCTCTCGGTTCCGCTTTCGCGCTGCTGTCTTACGTTGAGCCGGCTGATCTGCGCCTGAACCATTGCGCGGTCCCAGATCTCCTGCATTTCGTCCATCACGTCCCACAGTATCTTCGCTTCTTTGTACGCGTTCTTTTTGTTGTACCCCTCTCCTTCAAATATTTTCAGGATTCTGTCTCTCAGACCGCTCAGCCATTTTCGTATCGCATCGAAAAGGTTGGGCTTTTCTTTTTCCATCAGCTCCGCGTACTTCGTGTTAAGCAGCATCCTCTCGCTTGCGTTGCATACGATTTCCTCTACCGCGTCGTCTAAGCAAAGGGAAGTCGAACCCGCGCCGGTTTTTATCGGGCGGATTTTCACCCATACATCGTTATTGTCCTTGGCAAGCCGACAAGGATTACCTGCGGACAATGCCTCGTCTGTGTAAAAATCCGCTCCGGAAAAACTGCCTTGCACATTTCGGCGAGAAATGTTCGGGTTATTTCGGGTGCAGAGGACGGAGGCTTGCTGCCGCAAGTCAAGGACGATAAGCCCGAAAGAGCCGGACAGTGCCGCCGAAATACGGCGTCTGTTCAACTCCCCTTTGCTTATGCTCATGTTTGGGTTCCCGCTCTCGCTTATCTTCTCCCGCGCAAGCTGCTCTATGTCCGCCCCGCTCCTGACCATGTGCTTTATTCAGCCTGTCAAAAAAGTCCTTGCTGGACTTTTTTTGACAGCGCTTTCCGCCGAGCATTTTGAAAGTGTTCAAAATGCTGTTACCGGGAGCATTGATATCTCAAGGCTCCCGACGGCGGTTTATCCAATTTGAGGCGGGTCTTGCCCCCCCCTCAAGCTCCCCTGCTGCTCTATTATCCGGCTTTGGTGCATAATTTTTTGACAGTCTCTCTATTGCATAGTCGCGCAGCTCGCTGTATCCCGCCTCGTTGCTCTCTCAGCTCGATCGTTTTCCTTAATTGCTTCGTCATCATGTCGTAATTTGAAAAAATTGCATTTTTTCTTTTCGTATATCTTTGCGCATACCGCAGAAGATATGTTTCGGGTAGTAAACCCAAATCAGACAGAAAAGGAGATGTAATCTATGTCTACCAATAACACTAATCATCTTGTTAACCCCGCTGCACGTGATGCTATGGATAAGTTCAAGATGGAGGCTGCTGCTGAAGTCGGTGTTAACCTCAAGAACGGTTACAACGGTGATCTCACTTCCCGTCAGGCCGGTTCCGTCGGCGGTCAGATGGTCAAGAAGAATTGCCCCGTGCGAACAATAAGTTATACGCGAAGCAACAGGACTTCTTTAACGCATATGCAGGAAATCAAGTACATAGCAAGCATAATAGTATAAACAGATTATATCCCCACAAGGCTTTGTGCCCGTGAGGATATAATCAAAGTTAGCAGCGTCAACGCCTAGGAAGAAGACGGAAGTGGATTGTGGCAAGCAGGGCTTGTCAAAGCTTGCCTTTGTCGCCGCGCGCGTATGGCGTGCCATCGCGGTCGTTTGCGTCTGTCATGCGTGGCAAAACGGCTTTGTCCGCGCAGATTATGCCCATGTCACGCTTCCGTGTCGTCCTCGACAAGCACCCTCATCGTTCCGCCGCAGACCATGCCGTCAGACTCCGCGACCTCGCCCGTGAGGTCAACATCGACGATTTTATAGCGCCCCGTGCCGATAATTCGCACGGCGTCACGGATAACCGCGCCCTCGCTGCATCCGCCGCCTATGCTGCCTGTGACTGCCGCAAGAGGGCTTACCGCCATTTTCGCGCCCGCCTCGCGCGGAGTCGAGCCCTTTGTCTCGATAACGGTTACTATCGCCTTGGGATCACGGTTTTCGGCAAGGTATTTTATCACGGATAGCTCCACGTCGGAGTCGTTGCAGCAGCGTATGCCGTCATTGCTGTGCTCCGGCAGGCGCTTATATGCCACAAGCTCCGCGAGTATGGATATGGCGATCTCGCCGGGGGTGACGGCGCCGATATCAAGTCCTATGGGCGTGCATATCCGATCCATATACTCCTTGGGATAGCCCTCCTCGACAAGCATCTCAAACAGCCCACGCACGCGGCGGCGCGAGCCGATAAGCCCCAGATACGCCGGCTGCGTGCCCTTGAATATCTCGCGCAGGCAGTCCGCGTCATGCACATGGCCGCGCGTAATAACGACAACGTAGTCATAGCGCATGAGCCGGAGGCGGTCGATGCAGCTTTCAAAGCTGTCGCACAGCACCTCCCGTGCCAGCGGGAAGCGCGCGGTATTTGCAAAGGCGGGGCGATCGTCACAGACATAGACCTCAAAGCCGCTCTTTGCCGCAAAATCGCAAACGGGCACGGCAATATGCCCCGCACCGAGGACTATAAGGCGCTCCGGGGGCGAAAAGGGCTCGCCCACGGTGATTTTGCCCTCCGTCTCCGTCAGCGTCACGTCGGCAAAATATCTGCCGCGCTTATCGGTCTGCGGCGCATAGGGCGCAAGAGTCTTTTTCAATCCCTCGGCTATAAGCCCCTCCGAGCCGCAAAGCTCCGTTTTCAGCGTCAGCGCCTCGCCGCGCTCAACTCTTTCCAATATTTCGGCATAAATATTCGACATGATAAAACCTCCTCAATACAGTAAAAGTATATTCGCCGGGGCAATGCCAAGCTCGGCGGGGAATAGCTGTGGGCGCTTATCCTTCGTCACCCGCCACCACACACTCGGCTCGGACTCCGCGGCGGACTTGAATTTGAACTCTATTATCCACTCAAAGGGCTCCTCCATCTTGTCAAGGTATTCTATCTCATGGCGATTTGTCGGCGCGGAGGGATTAAAATAATGTGCGCGGATGCCAATGGCCTTTATATCGTCGCCGACGGGCTGCGCGGTCGTGAGGCTCACGCCCCAATCGGGCACATATACCTCATGCTCCCCTCGCTTTATGGCGGGGGCTATATTTTTGCAGCCGGTGAGCATCGCCGCCGGAACGCTGCCGGGATCGGCAAAAAGCGCCTTTGTCCGGTTCACGGTCAGAAGTCTGCCGCTGTCCATGACGGCTATTTCCCGGCTCATGTTATACGCCTCGTTGCGGTCGTGCGTGACCATGATGACCTCCCGCCCGAAGCGCGTGAGTACGTCGCGCATTTCTATCATAAGCTTATCCCTGAGATGCGCATCGAGCGCGGAAAAGGGCTCGTCCAGCAGTAAAAGCTGCGGCTCACTGACCATGATGCGCGCAAGCGCCGTGCGCTGAGCCTGACCGCCGGAGAGCTGCGCGGGACGGTGATTTTCAAGTCCTCCAAGCTGGAACATATCCAGCATTTTTTTGAGCTTTTCCTCTTTTTCGCTCTTGTCCCTGATGCGGCGCATACCGCAGAGTATGTTCTGGCGCACCGTCATATTCGGAAACAGCGCATAGTTTTGGAACAGATAACCCACGCGGCGCTTTTGCGGAGGGAGGTTTATCCCCTTTGCACTGTCATATAAGACCACGCCGTCAAGCTCTATGTAGCCCTCGTCGGGCTTTTCTATGCCGGCAATGCATTTGAGCGTCATACTCTTGCCGCAGCCAGAAGGACCGAGCAGACAGGTCACGCCGTTTTGCGCCTCGAATTTTGACTCAAGTTCAAAGCTGCCGAGCTTTTTTCTGACATCTACTATCAGGCTCATTCCTTCGCCCTCACTTTCTGCTTGCTCTCAAGGAGATTGACCGTGAGCAGCACGACGGTGCTTATGGCGAGGTTTATCATGACCCAGAAGAATGCGCCCGCATCGTCATTTGTGCGCCAGAGCTGATATACGGTCGTGGATATCGTGGCGGTTTTGCCGGGAGTGTAGCCGATGAGCATACTGGTAGCACCGTATTCGCCGAGGGCGCGCGCGAAGGCAAGCACGGTGCCGGCGAGTATGCCCTGACGGCAGGCGGGCATTCGTATGCGCCAGAAAATATATGTGTTGGAAAGGCCGAGCGTTTGCCCCGACTGTGAGAGCGTGCAGTCAAAGCTCTCGAACGCGCCGCGTGCCGTCCTGTACATCAGCGGGAAGGCGACGACGGCTGCGGCGAGAATTCCGCCGTACCATGTCATTACAAATTTAATGCCGAGCTGCATCAGAAGGATGCCGATTGGGCGCTTTGTGCCGAAAATGAGCAGCAGAAAATAGCCGCATACCGTCGGCGGCAGTACCATGGGAAGCGTGAGAATAACGTCAAGAATACCCTTGACCGTGCGCGGCAGTCTTGCCGCATAGTAGGCAAAGAATATGCCCGTGAAAAAAACTATTACGCAGCTTATAGCCGCAATGCGCAGGGAGTTTATAAGCGGATACCAGTCAATGTTCATATTATATACCTCGGATTGGCAGCGCAAATAAATGCGCTGCCAATTCTGCGTCTCGGGCTTTACGCGACCGGAGAGAAGCCGACAGCCTCAAAAATCGCCATCGCCTCGCTGCCCGTGAGATAGTCAAGGAAGGCCTTGGCTGCATCGGGGTTCTTCGCAGTCTTTAATACCGCGGCGGGATAGATGACCTGACCGCACATATCCTTGCTTGCGCTGTCAATGACCGTGAGCCCTGCGGAGAAGGCATCCGTGCAGTAGACTATGCCGCAGTCAACGCTGCCCTCGGAGACCTGAGTTGTGACCTCCTTGACGTTGCTGCCGTAGGTAATGACGCCGCTTTTGGCGAGGGCTTCCTCATCAAGCCCGTAGAAATTGAGTATCTTCTGCGTGTACTGACCGACAGGCACGTCACTGTTGCCCATTGCCATCAGTATGCTGCCCTCGGCAAGCCTTGCCGCAAGGTCGTCAAAGCTCTCTATGCCCTTGGGATTGCCCTCGGGGACGACAAGCACCACCTTATTTTCGAGCAGGTTCAGGCGCGTATCGTCGGCGACAAAATCCAGTCCCTCCTTGTTTATCTCCTTGTCGGAGCTTAAGTCGAGCTGATTCATCTGCTTTTGACCGGCGGAGATAAAGAGGTCGCAGTCCGCGCCCTCCTGTATCTGGGTCTTGAGCGTACCGGAGGAGTCAAAGTTATAGGTGATGGTGACGTTGTTTTCCTTCTCGTAGACATCCTTGACCTGATTTAGAGTCTCGGTCATTGAAGCGGCGGCAAAGACGATGATTTCTTCCTTCTCTCCCTTACTTGGAGCCGCGGGCGAGCCGCAGGCGGCAAGTGTGAAGAGCATTGCAAGCGTGAGCAGCAGTGTGAGGGTTTTCTTCATGTTCGTTTCTCCTTTTTCAGAAAAATATTTATATAAGCGCGACTTAACGCGGTTATATGCGCTGAAGAAATACCTGCTTTTTATTTTCTTGCGCAGTCGTGTACCTCGTTGCGGAGAAGTCCCATGGCATGGGGTATGGTGTCCATAAATACGTCCATATTCTCCATGCAGGCGCGGGGGCTGCCGGGGAGATTGATAATAAGCGTTTTACCCCGGATAACGGAGGCGGCGCGGGAAATCATTGCGTGCCTGGTGATTTTGAGAGACTCGGCGCGCATAGCCTCGGCAATGCCGGGGACGTTTTTATCCGCGATTGCAAGCGTTGCCTCGGGCGTAATATCCCGCGCCGAGCAGCCCGTGCCGCCGGTCGTAAGTATGAGGTCAAGCTGCCGCTGGTCGCAGAGCCGAATAAGCTGCTGCTTCAAAACCCGCTCATCGTCGTGGATAACTATTTCCTCCACGACCTCGTAGCTTGCCTCGCGCAGGCGCTTTGCTATCGCGGGACCGCTCTCGTCCTTGCGCTCCCCCGCCGCCGCCTTGTCGCTGAGCGTGATGACCGCAGCCTGCCACGGGAAATGCCCCTCGCGCTTTTCGATGCTCATCTCATCTCCGACGCTGATGCTACCCGGCTCGATGACGCGGGCAAACACGCCCTCACGCGGCATGATGCACTCGCCCATTTTCTTGTATATCTCGCAATGGCTGTGGCACTCCTTGCCTATCTGCGTCATCTCCAGCAGCACATCACCGCAGCGCAGCAGCGTGCCCACGGGCAGCGCCCGGAAGTCGAAGCCCTCGACCACAAGATTTTCTCCGAAGGCGCCGGGAATGACGTTTGCCCCGCGCTTATTGAAGGCCTCTATCTTGTCGGCGCTCAGAAGACTCACTTGTCTGTGCCAGCTCCCGGCGTGCGCGTCGCCGTCAATGCCCCATTCGGCGGAGAAGTGCGCGGTATTTACATCGTGCTTTTGCAGACCCTTACGGTCGCTCGTGCATACGGCTATAACCTTTCCCATGCTGTTATCCTCCTATCTGACTCATTGCGTGCCGCTCGGTGACGGCGGCGCCCGTGTCGAAGCAGTGCGCACGCGGCTTATTGTATATCGAGATTTTCAGCGCCTCACGCAGCTCATCGTCCGTGCAGCCGCTTCGGATGAGCGTGCGCAGGTCGGCGGAGTCGGCGTAGCACAAGCAGGGCTTTAGCTGTCCCGTACTCGTCAGGCGTACCCGGTTGCAGTCGGCGCAGAACTTGTGGCTCACGGCGTCTATAAAGCCTATCCTGCCGAGCAGCAAATCGCTCTTATAATAATGCGCAGGACCGTTGCCGCGCCTTTCGTCCGTCGGGGCAAGGTCTGGCCAGCGCTCTCTCAGCGCCGAGAGAATATCGTCCGGTGAGACTCGCCGCATCGCCGTGCCGAAGCCGATGGGCATAAGCTCTATAAAGCGCACGTCCACCGGAAGCTCCTCCGCTATGGAGGCAAGCTCCGGCGCGTCCTCCTCAGTTTCCTCCAACAGCACGGCGTTTAGCTTTGTACGCAGCCCCATTGCGCAGGCTTCCTCTACGGCCTGCATTATACGCTTCAGCAGCTCCGCGCCCTCGGGGTGTCCGCTTGTTCGCGTATAGCGCTCCGCATTCAGGCTGTCGAGGCTTATGTTTATGCCGTCAAGCCCTGCGGCGGCAAGCGCATCCAGATTTTTTCCGAGTAAGAGTCCGTTTGTCGTCAGCGTGACCTGCTCCGTCCCGCTCTGCCTCTTGAGCGCGGCGATAAAGCTCACACAGTCGGCACGGACAAGCGGCTCTCCGCCCGTGACCTTAAATTTTCTTATCCCCAGCTCCGAGGCGGCGCGGCATATGCGCAGTATCTCCTCATAACGGAGAATTTCCCCGTGCCCCAGCGCGTCTATAGGCTCGGGCATACAGTATCGGCAGCGCAGGTTGCAGCGGTCGGTCACGGAAATGCGCATATAATCTATTTCTCGCCCATATCTGTCAAGCATGGCTCATCTTCCCTTGCCGAAGCCGCAGTTGGGGAAATGGCACACCGGGCAGTTGAGGCAGAGTCCGCCGTTGCCGAGTCCAGCAAGCCATTGTTTAGTAATGGGCGTATCCGTGACGAGGTAGGGCAGCACAAGGTCAAATATAGTGCGCTTTGCGTACATCACGCAGCCTGGCAGACCGCAGACGGGGCGGCCGTCCGGGGAATACGACACGAGAAACATCGCTCCGGGCAGCACGGGCGCGCCGTAGGAGACGATATTCGCGCCGGTATTCTTGATGGCAAGCGGGGTCTTGTCGTCGGGGTCAACGCTCATGCCGCCGGTGCAGAGGACCATCTCGCAGCCCTGCGCAAGCATATCGTTTATCGCGGCGGTGATTTTTTCATGGTCGTCGTTCAGTATGACGTGCGCCGCCATCTCGCAGCCGAATTCCGCAAGCTTTGCCTGAACCACCGGGCTGAAGGTATCCTCAATGCGCCCGTAGAACACCTCGTTGCCGGTCGTGACAAGACCGTATTTTCTCGGTCTCACCGGCACAAGGCGCATTATAGGCTCGTCCCCGGCAAGCAATTTTGCCTGCTCCATGCGTTCCTTTGCAATGACAAGGGGTATGACGCGCGTACCGCAGAGCTTGTCGCCCTTTTTCACCATGAAGCCGGAGTGCCGTGCGGCTATCATCATGTCACCGAGCGAATTTATGGCGCGAAGCCGCTCAAGGTCAACGAGCAGCAGACCGTCAATATCCGCGATAAGCTCTATCTTGCCCTCCTTGGGCGCCGTCGCGTGCATATTCTCGTTCTGGCAGATGCTGCGGAGTATCTCCGCCGCCTCGTCCTCGTGGAGCATATTCTCGTCCTTTTCCTAGACATAGATATTGTCCTTGCCGACCGATAGAAGCACCGGTATGTCCTTTTCGGTGATGATATGCCCCTTGCGGAATACCGCGTCCTTGGTCACGCCCTTGATTATCTGCGTGATGTCATGGCACAGCACATGACCCACTGCGTCCTCGGTTTTGATAAGCTTCATTAGATAACCTCCTTGTCTTGTATATTAAGCAGCTGCTGTTTATTTTTGAAAATACGGGCAATCGCCTCCTATGCACTCTCGGTTGAGTGCAGTATATTTGCACCCGCGCTTACAAAGCGGCATATCCGCGCCGCCTGTCTCGCGCAAAAACCGGCTTGCCTCCTCTATCGCCACTCTGGACGTTCGCTTGCAGCAGCGAGGTCCGCCTATCTCGGCAAGCCTTGCAAGTATATCCGAGACAAGCTGCTGCGGAAGCGGCCATGCGTCCTTATGCAACGGACTTGAGCCGAGAAGCAGGGAGGCAAATATACCCGCTCCCGCCGCCGCGCCGCACACGCCCCAAAAGCCGCAGGTGCCGCCGGGCAGCTTTGACGCGCGCTTATACGCCTCGCGCATCGCCTCATCATAGCTAATATCGCCGCCGTTATTACGCAGTGCAGTCAGCAGCACGAGCGGCACGATGATATGATGCTCCGGTCCGTGCATATGTACCGAGGGGAGATCCATGACGCTGTCAAAAAGCAGCAGCGGATTTTTCTCCCTGCTTTTATATAGCTCCGGGATAATGGCGGCGAATGCTCCGTAGGCATGGCACTCGTCGCAGACATAGTGCCCATTTGCGCAGACGGCGTTGCCGGCGCTCTCCCTGCCGCAGACAGCGCAGCGCCTCTCGGTGCCGAGGCTATTATATACAAGCTCCGCGCCGCAGATAAGGCAGTCGGAGAAATGCTCCTCCCCGCCGCTCTGCGGGCAGCAGACCTCTATCCTTTCCATGCTCTTCTCCTCTATTTATCTATATTATTACTTGATATTTATAACTTCTCTGCCGCAAAGCCCGTTTATTCTCCGCGCCGCGGCAAGCGCCTCGCGTCTGCGTCTCTCATGCGCCCTGAGCGCCTCGTCATCCCGGCACTTTTTCAGGCTTTCGGAAAAGCGCTCCTCAAGACTCACGCGCCGTGCTCCGAGTCTGAGATTATCCGCAAGGCAGAGTGCCGTAAGCTCAAGCGAGGCCGCCGCCTCCGGCTCGTGATGCCGCCGAACCAGCTCCGCCTCACGGGTATAGCCGAGCTCGCTCAGCCAGTCCGCGCCGCGCCGTGAATGCTCCGGCAGACTCCGCGCAATATCGTGCAGCAGTGCCGCGTTTTCCACAAGCTCCGCGTCGATATCATTCCCGCTTTCCTTCAGCGCGGCGGCAATCCTCAGCGCTTCCTCGGCGGTGGCAGCGCAATGCTCGATGACATTCTCCGGTGCTCCCGCAGCGTGCAGCAGACGCAGACACAAGGCTCTGTCCAACTCAGGCCGCGGAGCCTCTCCGATTTTCACAAGGCGAAAGCCGCCGTCATATTCGAGCGTCACGCAGGCGCAGTACGGGACACGGTACTCCCGGCTGCTCTCAAGCGCGGTTCCGAAAAGCCTTGCCGCCATGAGTCTGATGACCGCCGAGTGGGAAATCGCCGCGATATCCCCGCTGCTTTTGTCAAGACATTCCATGAGCGCCTCCTCAAAGCGGCAAAGCGCCGCCTGCGGCTCCTCCGCGCCGGGTATCGGAACGCTCATATCCACGCCGCGCCGCTCGTACAGCTCTGGAAAACGCTCCTTTATCTCGCGGAAGCTCAGATCGTCCCACAGCCCCATATCCGTCTCACGAAGTCCCGGTATAACTACAGCCGAGGGCGAAAAATACGCCGCCGTCTCGCGTGCTCTTGAAAGCGGGCTTGTAAATACCGCGCTTATCCCGGCGTGCTCAAGCTCCCGCGCCGCAAGACAGGACTGCATATGCCCTATCGTGCCGAGCGGAATATCCGTCCTCCCGAGGCAGCGGCTCCCGTCCGGGAAATCCGGCCTTCCGTGCCGGATAAGATACACGCGCCGCATCACAGCACTTCACCGAAGCAGTCCTGAAAGAGCAGATCGGTCTGCGCACGCAGTCTGCGTTCAAATTCGTTATATTTCTCCAAAAGGCGCAGCCCGTCTCCCGTAAGCCTGCTCTGACCGCCGCCGAGTCCGCCCTGACTGCGCTCAACCAACGTCCGCCTGAGCTCCGTTTCAAGGCGGCGTATTATGTTCCAGCCGGTCGAATACGATATCTGCATACGCTGACAGGCACTGCGAACGGAATTCGTCTCCTCGACAAGCGTGAGGAGCATTGCAATCTTCCGGTCAAAAAAGACCTTCTCCTTTGCAAGCTCCACGTTTATTATCGGTCTTACAAGCTGCCGATTGTGATAGCTCAAAAGCGCCCTGTAGTCCTCCGGGGTGTCCGCGTCATGCAGGATGCCGCTGTCCTCAACGGCTATCTCCGTCATCTCCGCACCGCAGTGCTCGATAGCGCCGCCGAGTCCGCCCTCTCCGCGATAAGCCAGAATAGTGTCCACAAGCTCCGTGCATATTAAAATCGGATGCCCGCGCCTGCCCTCGCACACCGGGCACACGAGCCTTGCCCCGCAGTCCATGAGTGCGCTCACGGTGGAGGCGGTAAAAAGCGGGATGTCAACCGGCGTAAATAAAATGCCGTCGCACTTATCCTTGAGATACTCAAGCCCGATTTTTGCCGAGTCGAACATCTGGGTCGTGCGGTACTGCTCGTTGCGGAGAAAAATAAGCCCGTTGTTTGCCAGATGGTGCTCAAGCTCCCGCGCATTATGCCCCGTGACCATGACTATCCTCGTCACGCCGGACTGACGGAGCGTTGCGACTATGCGCTGCGCTATTGAAATCGAGCCGATATTGAGCATAGGCTTGAATTCTCCCATGCGTGACGACATCCCCGCTGCGACTATAAGTGCCCCGAACTGCATATATCCTCCCTCCCAGCGAAAAGCAATTTTGGCATTTTTATCCAATATATTATTAAAATAAATGCATTAAAATGCAAAAACCCCGCGCGTTGAATTTCAAATCCGTGAACGGTACGAACGAGAGCAGCTCAAGCGCAGGGTTTATATCAATATTACACAAAAAGCAAGGAGAAGTCAAGGAAGTCGACGCAAAATATTTGCATAATGCACAAAAACAATGTTATTTTTTCTACGAGTTATATCTGTTTGATAGTTGCTACTCCGATTTCTCTGCCGTAAAATATAATTGAAGATATTAAGCAGGAGGCAGACATGGAGGACAAACGCTTTGAGCTCCGGGCAGAGCTTGTCACGGTAGAGATCTCAGACCCCCAGACCGGGGAAATATTCCGCAGAGAGCTGCCGATAGAGTACTATGAAAACGCCAATTTTCTTCGCCTGCGCGGTGAAAATTTTGACGGTTCCCTATCCGAGCTTGTGTTCTATACCCCGTGCGGAATTCAAAAGCTCAAGGACGTGAGCGGCAGCGGTGCGGATAAGGACAACTGTCACTGATTCCCCGAGTCTATCCGCAAAGCCGAAAGCTAAGCAAAACAGCGTAAAAAAGTATAATTATAAGAATTATGAGGAGGTATATGAATGATTAAAAAATCACTCGTCATCAATGGAGTACAGCGCATCCTGATTGTTGAGCCTCATGAGACTCTGGCCACGGTTCTGCGTGAGCATCTGCTGCTTACCGGCTGTAAAATCGGCTGCGGCGAGGGGCACTGCGGCGCCTGCAACGTCATTATGGACGGAAAGGTCACAAGATCCTGTCTGATAAAAATGGGCAAGATCAGAGAGAACGCAGAGATTACCACCATAGAGGGCGTCGGCACGCTGCACGATATGCACCCGCTTCAGGTCGCATGGATGGCATACGGCGGCGCGCAGTGCGGCTTCTGCACCCCGGGCTTCATCATCAGCGCCAAGGTGCTGCTGGATAAGAACCCTAACCCGACCCGCGAGGAGGTACGCGACTGGTTCAACAAAAACCGCAATCTCTGTCGCTGCACGGGCTATAAGCCTCTGGTGGATGCGACAATGGCGGCTGCCGCCGTCATGCGCGGCGAGATGACAAAGGAGGATCTTGTCTTCAAGCCCACCGGAGAGAGCATCAAGGGCACGAGATATATCCGCCCCTCTGCCGCGCAGAAGGTCACCGGTACCTGGGACTTCGGTGCAGACGACGCGCTCAAGATGCCCGAGAATACGCTTCGCCTCGCGCTCACGCAGGCGACAGTGTCCCATGCCAACATCAAGAGCATTGACACCTCCGAGGCTGAGAAAATGCCCGGCGTTTTCAAGGTCATCACCTACAAGGATATTCTCGCCTCCGGCGGCACCAACAAGATAAACGGCCTTGTCATGCTCCCCAAGCACAACAAGACAGACGGCTTTGAGCGCCCCGTCCTCTGCTCGGATAAGATATTCCAGTTCGGCGATGCGATAGCGATCGTTGCCGCCGACACCGAGGCTCACGCCCGCGCCGCTGCGGACGCCGTCAAGGTGGAGATTGAGGAGCTTCCCGCCTACATGAACGCCATGGACGCGAAGGAGCCTGACGCTATTGAAATTCACCCCGGCATACCCAACGTCTTCTACGAGACGAACTGCATCAAGGGACCCGACTTTGATTGGGACAGCATCCCCGACGCACAGCAGGTCGAGATAGAGAGCTACTGCTCGCGTCAGCCGCACCTGCATCTTGAGCCCGACTGCGGCTACGGCTACATAGACGAGGACGGCATGGTCACCGTTCACTCCAAGTCCATCGGCATACATCTTCATATGCCGATGATAGCGGGCGGCATCGGCGTTCCGATGGAGGAGCTTCGCCTTGTGCAGAACCACACGGGCGGCACCTTCGGCTATAAGTTCTCCCCGACAAACGAGGCGCTCATCGGCGCTGCGGTAAAAATCACCGGCCGCCCCGTCTCGCTCGTATTCAATCAGTTCCAGAACATCACCTACACCGGCAAGCGCTCCCCCGCCTTCATGCACATCAAGCTCGGCGCGGACAAGGACGGCAAGCTGCTTGCAATGTGGGGCGATAACTACGTTGACCACGGTCCCTACTCCGAGTTCGGCGATCTGCTAACCATGCGTCTGAGCCAGTTTACCGGCGCGGGCTACGGCATCCCCTCCATCCGCAACAAGAGCCAGACCGTGTTCACAAACCATGCATGGGGCTCCGCCTTCCGTGCCTACGGCTCGCCGCAGTCCTTCATGGGCTCCGATATCGCAATCGACTGCCTTGCCGCCAAGATGGGCATAGATCCCTTCGAGATGCGCGCAATGAACTGCTACAAGGCCTCCGAGCACACCACCATTCCCACCGGCTACGCTCCCGACGTTTACTGTGAGGAGGAGCTCTTCGACAAGGCTCGTCCGCTGTACGAGGCGGCCAAGAAGCGTGTCGCGGAGAAGAATGCCGCCTCCGACGGGCGCTATAAGTACGGCATCGGCGTGTCCCTCGGCGTTTACGGCTGCGGACTTGACGGCGTTGACGCCTCCTCCGCCTTTGCCGAGCTCAACCCCGACGGCACGGTCACGATGTACGCCTCCTGGGAGGATCACGGTCAGGGCGCCGACATGGGTATTGTCGCCTCCGCGCACGAGACTCTGCGTCAGGCCGGTATAAAGCCCGAGCAGATTCGTCTTGTCATGAACGACACCAAGGTCACCCCGAACTCCGGTCCTGCGGGCGGCTCCCGCTCTCAGGTCATGACCGGCAACGCCTGCCGCCTCGCCGCCGAAAACCTGCTTGCCGCGATGCGTAAGGAGGACGGCAGCTACCGCAGCTATGACGAGATGGTAGCCGAGGGCATAGAGACGAAGGTCGAGGGCAACTGGGTCACGACCTACTGCGCCGACCACCCCATCGACCAGGATACCGCACAGGGCGAGCCCTTTGCGACCTATATGTACACCATCTTCATGCCCGAGGTTCGCGTTGACACTCAAACCGGCAAGGTCAAGGTCGAGAAGTTCACGAGCGTTGCCGACGTCGGCACGATCATGAACAGGCTTCTCGTTGAGGGCAACTTCTACGGCGGTCTTGTTCAGGGCATCGGTCTTGCACTGACCGAGGACTTTGACGATCTGGAGAAGGAGACGAGCCTGCTCAAGTGCGGCATCCCTTACCCGAACGATGCTCCGGACGACATCGAGCTCCACTTCATCGAGACCTACCGTCCCAACGGTCCCTACGGTGCCGCAGGCTGCGGCGAGGCTCCGCTGGATGCACCGCATCCCGCCATTCTCAACGCGATTTATAACGCCACGGGCGCGCGCATCACGCGCATCCCGGCAAGACCCGACAAGGTGCTTGCAGCGCTCAAGGCGCTTGAAAACTAAGCTTTGCCATCAAGCAAAAAAATGTTATAATAGAGAGACCTTTAATAAGGTCTCTCTATTAGGTTTATAAAGAGGTGAGCTCATGTCGGTAATTCAGGAGCGCGGCTCCACGCACGTCTACAAGGTCAACAGAATATCCAAGGACGAGATTGAAAACATGGTGTCGCTGTGCGTCTACGACCAGCCCGCCTTCTGCTCCGCCGCCTGCCCCTTGAAGTTAGATGCCAAGGCAATGCTTGCCGCCGCGGCGGACGGGGATTTCAAGAAGGCGCTCGGGCTATACGAAAAGGCGGTGATTTTTCCGAACGTCGTCTCCGCCGGGTGCAGCGCCCCATGCGAGGCGAAGTGCAAGCTTTCCGAGCTTGGCGAGGGCATAGCGGTACGCGATATTGAGCGCGCCGTGACACGCTTCGGTGAAAAATCGCGCTCCGGCGGCGTTTTCCGCATGAAGAAAAAGAAAAGCGTCGCCCTCTTCGGCTCCGGGCTTTTCGCGCTCTTTCTCGCGGGTGAGATTGAGAAAAAGGCCTACCCGCTCACGGTGTTCTGCGAGGAGGCAAACCTGAGCGCATTTCTCCGCGCGGCAGCGCCATTTCTCGATGAGACGGCCTTTGCCGATGAGCTTGGCAGATTAAAGACCAAGGATATATGCTTTGAGTTCGGCTGCACGCTCAGCGGGGAATTCTATGCCGAAAAGTGCAGCGGCTTTGACGTACTATGCGCCTCGGCTGCGGCGGCAAGGGGCTTTTTCCCGGACGCCGTCTGTGATGAGCGTTATATGCTCTGTGCGGCTCGCTCTCTCGTCATGGGCGCAGACGGCAGTGATGTGCTCAGCACCGCATTTTCTGCAAAAAAGGCAGCACTCACGGTAGACCGCCTTGCGCAAAGGCTCGCGCCCGATAACATGCGCGGCAGCGAGGGCGCCGTTGAGACAAAGCTATACGCAAGCCTTGACAATGTCGGCTCGCTACACCGTGTCGAGTGCGGCGCGGAGGGCTACACGCGCGCGGGAGCCATCGAGGAGGCCAAGCGCTGCATACAGTGCCGCTGCGACGAGTGCATGAAGGCCTGCGCCTATCTCAAGCACTATAAAAAATACCCCGGTCTGCTGGCGCGGGAGATATATAACAACACCCAGATAATAATGGGCGACCACCCGCTCAACAAGGCCATGAACGCCTGTGCGCTCTGCGGTCAGTGTACGGTCGTCTGCCCCAAGGGTATCGACATGGCGCAGGTCTGCAAGAGCGCCCGCGAGAACATGGTTTCGACCGATAAAATGCCGCTTGCGCCGCATGAGTTTGCACTTATGGATATGCTTTTCTCAAACGGCGAGGCCTTTCTATGCCGCAGGCAGCCCGGATATGATAAGTGCAGATATGTCTTTTTCCCCGGCTGTCAGTCCTCCGCCATCGCTCCGGCGACGGTACGCGCGGCGTATGAGGATCTATGCGTGCGGCTTGAGGGCGGCGTTGCGCTGATGCTCGGCTGCTGCGGCGCGATATGCGATTGGGCGGGGCGCTATGAGATGTACGGGCAGCAATTTGAGTTTATCGAAAACGAGCTTGCAAAGCTTGGATATCCCACGGTCATTGCCGCCTGCCCAAGCTGCAAAAAGGAGCTTTCGGGGCATGAAAATATAGAAATCGTCGGGATATGGGACGTATTGCAGGAAATCGGGCTTCCCAAGGAAGCAAAGATACTTGAGCGCTGCGCCGCGCTGCACGATTCCTGCGGTGCGCGCGGAGACGCGGAGACTCAGCGCAGTGTGCGCGACACTCTGAAAAAGCTCGGCGTTTCGATACTTGAGACGGAATACTCCGGCGACCGCTCCCCCTGCTGCGGCTACGGCGGTCTGACCTCATACACAAACCGCGAGCTTGCCCACGAGCTTGCAGAAAAATGCCTTGAGCGCAGTGACGCGCCCTATGTCAGCTACTGCATGGCCTGCCGTGACCGCTTTGCACGCGAGGGGCGGGAGTCGCGGCATATACTTGAGCTTGTGTACGGTACGGACGCGGGTGCGCCGCCCGATATAAGCGAAAAGCGCTATAACCGCCTTACGCTGAAAAATGAACTGCTCCGGGATATCTGGGGCGAGGAGACTATGAATATGGATTTGCCCTATAAGCTGGAATTTGACGAGGCCGCGCTCAAAATGATGGACGAGCGCATGATATTAAAATCCGACGTCATATCCGTCATTGACGCATACCGCGAAAGCGGCGAGGCGATAGAGGACGCCGACAGCGGCTATCTAATGCTGAGAGCAAGACTCGGGAACGTGACCTTCTGGGTCGCGCTTACCGAGGACGAGGAGGGCTACACGGTTCGCCGCGCTTATAGCCACAGGATGAACGTCGTTAAACGTCAGGAGTGATATCATGCAGGACAGAACATATTACACCATTGACCCACTGGGTAAGCTCAAATGCAGAAAATGCGGCGTAGCGCTCGTCAAGGGCAAGGCAAAATTCATGTATCTCGATAACGGCTTCCCCGTAGAGCTGCCGGTCTGCCCTCGCTGCGGCTTTGTCTATGTACCGGAGGAGCTTGCGCTGGGAAAGGTTCTCTCCGTCGAGAAGGCGCTGGAGGACAAATGAACGGGCATCCGGGAGGAGACGCGCACACCATGCGCATGATAGAGCTTTGCGCCCTGTCTCTGGGCGCTCGTGTGCTCGACATGGGCGCGGGCGAGGGTGAGGCAGTCGCCCTGCTGCGCGCTCATGGACTTGACGCCGTCGGCATTGATTTGATTCCGTGCGGAGAAAACGTCGTTCGCGGCGATATGCTGCACAGCGGCTATCCCGACGAAGGCTTTGATGCGATTATATCTCAGTGCGCATTTTATGTGAGCGGAGATGCAAAGGCCGCGCTCCGGGAAAGTCGGCGGCTTCTCAAAGACGGCGGCGTTTTGGCTCTGTCGGACGTATTTTTCGACTCTCCCGAGGCGCTTTTAGCCTCGTCGGGCTTCAGTCTTGAGCATATTGAGGACATGACCGAGCAGTGGCACGAGTATTATTTTGCCGCGCTTTGGAGCGGAGAGACTATCGGCTGCCCGAAAACCAATTTAAAATGCAGATATTATTTAATCATATGCAGAAAGGAAATGCCTGATGGATCTTTTTGACAGGGTAATGGAGCTTTCACGCTACGGCTATTTCTGCGGTCAGATTTTGGCAAAGCTCCTGCTTGAGACGATAGGCGAGGAAAACCCCGGCCTTGTCAAGGCTATGGGCGGGCTCAACGGCGGAGTCGGCTTCTCCGGCGGCTGCTGCGGCTGCATGAGCGGCGGCGCGTGCATCATATCCTATTTCACCGGCAAGGGCGAGGACACCGGCATGGACTCACCTGAGCATAAGGCGGCGCTGGGTGAGTTTACCCGCTGGTTCAAGGACGAAATGACGCTATACTACGGCGGCTACGAGTGCGAGGACATAACCCACGGCAACCCCGCAAAGCGCGTGGAGCTGTGCCCGCAGATAATCGCCTCCACCTACGAAAAGTGCATGGAAATACTCTCCGAAAGGGGGCTTATCTGATGCGCGTCGGGCGGACGGAGAGCGTGTGCCCGGTGTGTCTGAGAAAGCTTTCCGCAGAAAAGCGCACGGGTGCAGACGGCTATATCTATATGGACAAGCAGTGCCCCGAGCACGGCAAATTCAGCACGCTCATCTGGGAGGACAATCTCATAAGCTATATGCGCTGGAACCTCGGCAGCAGCACCGTGGAGCCGCCGGTAAACGGCAAGGACGCGAAAAACGGCTGTCCGAACGACTGCGGACTCTGCAAGGCGCATTTGCGCAAGGGCTGCTGTATGCTGCTGGAGCTCACAACGCGCTGCAATCTCCGCTGCCCCGTGTGCTTTGCCTCTGCGGGCACGGACGAGCGCGAGCTCAGCATGGAGGAAATCGAGCGGCAGTACGATTATCTCATGTCGCACGGCGGTCCGTTTAATATTCAGCTCTCGGGCGGAGAGCCGAGCATGCGGGACGATTTGCCGGAAATAATAGCCCTCGGGCGCAAAAAGGGCTTTAGCTTTTTCCAGCTCAACACAAACGGCATACGCCTTGCAGCTGATGCGGAATACGCCCGGACGCTCAAGGCGGCGGGGCTCAACACGGTGTTTTTGCAATTTGACGGCGTGGACGACACGGTCTATATGACACTGCGCGGGCGGGCGCTCATGACCGAAAAGCTTGCCGCGATAGAAAACTGCGCGGCGGCGGGGCTTGGCATAGTGCTTGTGCCGGTCATCGCGCCGGGAGTGAACGACGCGCAGGTCGGCGATATACTGCGCTTCGCTCTTGAGCGTATGCCCGCGATACGCGGAGTGCATTTTCAGCCCATCAGCTACTTCGGGCGCTGCGGGCTTGAGCGGCCGGAAAAGCCCATCACCATACCGCGTATGCTTCGTCTCATCGAGGAGCAGATGTGCGGCGCGATGCATGCGCAGGACTTTGCCGGCGGCGGGGCGGAAAATCCCTACTGCTCCTTCCATGCAAGCTATCTGCGCCGTGCGGACGGCAGTCTCCGTCTGCTGCCGAAGAAATCCGGCGCCTCCGCCTGCTGCTGCACGACCTCGGACGATTCGCGCAGGTACGTCGCCAAGCAGTGGAACGGCGAGGACGAGCCGGACTATGCCTCCGACCCGGAGCTTTGCGAGACCTCGGCGCTCGATGATTTTCTTGAGCAGGCGCGGCGGAGCACCTTCGCCGTATCGGGTATGATTTTTCAGGACGCATATAATCTTGATCTTGAGCGGCTGCGCCGCTGCTATATCTGCGAGGTCGATTCAGAATTCGGCATGGTGCCGTTTTGCGCGTATAACCTGACAAACACGGAAGGCAGGGCGCTGTATAGACGATGACAAGGACAAGACTTGACGCGCTCATATGTGAGCAGGAGGGGCTTGAGTCGCTGACGCGCACGGACATACGGCGCATACAGCTTGAAAGACTCAACGCGCTGCTTGCCCGTGAGCGGGAGCGCGGCGGATTTTATTCCGGACTCCCGGCACACTTAGACGCTTTGGCAAAGCTTTCCGAGCTTCCCTTTACGACGCAGACGGAGCTTGCGGAAAACGCGGGAGCCATGCTCCTGTGCTCTCAGTCGGAGGTGCAGCGCGTAATAAGCGATGTGACGAGCGGAACGACCGGCATTGGAAAGCGCGTATTCTATACCCGCGCCGACTGTGAGCGCACGGTGCGGCTTTTCATGGCGGGTCTGGGTGAGCTTATATTTCCCGGCGGCAGGACGCTGATATGTATGCCCTTCTCTGGTCAATTCGGTCTGGGCGAGCTTATCGCCGAGGCGGTGAGCCGGCTGGGAGCAAGACCGATACGTGCGGGAGCACAGCTCAGCTATTATGAGCTTAGTGAGCTGATGCGCGCGGAAAGACCGGACAGCTTTGTCGGTATGCCGGTGCAGCTTTTGAGCCTACTTCGCGTATGCGGCAGAGGAAGTCTGAAAAGGGCGCTCGTCAGCGCGGATGCCTGCCCTGAAGGCGTCATATCGGAGGCGGAAAAGCTTCTCGGCAGCAGGCTTTTCCCGCATTACGGCTCCCGCGAAATGGGACTCGGCGGCGCGGTCTGCTGTCCGGCGCACGAGGGTATGCATCTGCGCGAAAACCATATTATTGCCGAGATTATAGACGAAAACGGCCGCCAAGCCCCGGTCGGGGAATACGGTGAGCTTGTGATAACGACGATTGGCATGGACGCTATACCGCTTATCAGATACCGCACCGGCGATCTAACGCGAATACTTCCGTCTCCGTGCCCGTGCGGCAGTGAGCTTCTGCGCCTCGACATGGTGCATCGCGTGACAGGATCAGACATGGAGCGCCTTGACAGCGCGATTTTCGCCGACAAGTCCATTGCCGATTACACCGCGTCATATGGCGGCGGCGTATATACGATAAACGCGCTGACTGTCGGCGAGTATGATCCCACGGGGCTGTTCAAGTCGGTTTTCGGGGATAATATCAGGCTGAGCCAGCGCGCCGTGACAGGTGACGACAGGGCAATGTATGCGGGAAAGCGCGTGCTGCTTACGGCAGAAAACAAGGGGCTGAACGGAGGATAGATCTCTCGTTCAGCCCCTTATACTTACATTCCCATATGCGGCTCAGTGAAGAGCTTTCCTCAATACTGCGCTCCCATGAAGGTCACACACCGGCAAGGGCAGCAGTCCTCGCTCGCCGCAAAATTCATCCACGGCTTGGCGCACGCCGCGAAACTGCGTGCTGTAAACATCGTGGATCATAAGCGCCCCGCCGGGAGAGAGCCGATCCCAGAACAGCGGCAGCGCGGCAGCCGTGGGCGCGTAGAGATCCGCGTCAATGGAGACAAACGCAAAACGCAGCCCCTCACAGCCGTGAAAGCTATCGGGGAAGCAGCCCTTGCGGAACACCGCCATTTCGCCGTGCGGCAGGCGGGCGGCGACAACCTCCACCGACGTGTCCGAGAAGTCTCCGCATTTTGCGCGAGAAAAGCCGTTTGCGCGCTCCTGCTCGATGTCCCGCGCGGCAAAGCCATCAAAAGTGTCAAAAAGGTGTAGGGTGCGCTTTGGAAAGGCAGCGTTTATCATCGCGGCAAAATCGCCACAGAACACCCCAAGCTCCGCAACGTCACCGGAAATGGGGAGGGCTTCTGCCTGCTCGGCAATCAGCCGCATCGTACCGACGCGCGCATCAAAGGTCTTCAGAGCCTCCGGCGTGAGCACCTCTCCGGAAAACCCGAGGGCGGTCAGTTGCGCGCGCATCTGCGAGGAGCGCTCCTCGTCCAGCACGCACAGGACGAAGCAGTCGGGCGAGAACAGCAGGCTTTCCTGCGGGGAGACTATAGGTATTCCCGCAAGATTGCCGCCCCATTTCTCCTCGGCGTTGTCCGCAAAGCAGCAGGCGGCATAGCTGCTGCCAAGCAGCCGCAAAACCGCCGCGCCAATCTGTCCAGCACCGAAAAGAGCATTTTTTTCATGACCGTGCCCCCTCGTGTAGTTATTACTTGTTACTTGTCGAAAACGTGCTGCCGCTTCCCCTGTTCCAGATCGCTCCATAGCGGAGATATGCCTCTCAGGTATGCCACGACCTCGCTCACCGAGCGTATTATATAGTCGATCTTCTCCTCCGTGATGTCATCACCAATGGTCAACCGCAGAGAGCCGTGTGCTGCTTCGTGCGGTATGCCAATCGCGAGGAGAACATGGCTGGGGTCGAGCGAGCCGCTCGTGCAGGCCGAACCTGACGATGCGCATATCCCCATGCTGTCAAGCTTGAGCAGCAGAGCCTCGCCCTCTATACCCTCAAAGCAGAAGTTGACGTTCCCCGGCAGCCGCCTTTGCGCGTCGCCGTTCAGTCGGGAATACGCAATGGCGTTCAAGCCCTCGATGAGACGATCCCTGAGTGGGATGAGCCTGCCCATGCTGCTGTCAATGGAGGCGCACGCCTCCTCAAGCGCGGCTGCCATGCCCATTATCGCGGGGATATTCTCTGTTCCCGCACGTTTGCCGCACTCCTGTCCGCCGCCGTTTATCAGACTTTCGAGAACGATACCGCGCCTTGCGTAAAGAACGCCGATCCCCTTTGGACCACAGAATTTGTGCGCAGAGATGGAGAGCATATCAATATGTTGCTCCTTTACGTCTATGTGCAGATGCCCTGCCGCCTGCACGGCGTCAGTGTGGAAAATTACGCCCCTCTCTGCGCACAGCGCGCCAATCTCGGATATGGGCTGTACGGTGCCTATCTCGTTGTTGGCGTACATTATCGTGACCAGGCACGTGTCGTCGCGGATCGCGGATGCAAGCTCCGACACGTCAACGATCCCGTTTGAGCGGACGTCGAGAAGCGTTATTTCAAAGCCCTCGCGCCGGAGCTTATCCAGCGTATGCAGCACGGCGTGATGCTCAAAAGGGGTGGAAATAATGTGCTTTTTCCCCTTTTTTGCGCCCATGTGCGCAGCGGATATTATCGCCTGGTTGTCCGCCTCGCTCCCGCCGGAGGTGAAAGTAATATCCCTGGACTCTGCACCCAGACAGACCGCGATCCGACCTCTGGCAGACTCAAGCGCCTCTCTTGCCCTCTGCCCAAGGGCGTACAGACTGGACGGGTTGCCGTATTCCACGTCCATATATGGCAGCATCGCCTGTATGGCGGTTCTGCTCATCTTTGTTGTTGCGGCATTATCAGCGTAAATCACATATTTCCCTCCAATTCTATATTATTTTCAGCACAAAAAGAGTATACTTTCTTTTATTACTATATTAAATCGGTTCACCTGTCAAGTCAATAGTTCGTTCGGATCACGGCGACTGCATTTACTTTTTGTATAGCAGTGGGAGCGAATGGTATCGCCAGATCACGCACGTGTAAGATGAGACACGCAAGCGCGACTATCCCCTTCATGAGGGAAAAATAAGGCTATAAAATGCATTATCCACATGTGCTTTTTCTAATTCTTCGTTTGATGCTTGCCTAAAAATACCACCAAGGGCAATGCCCCTTGGTAACCGCTGATTGAATACGTCAGATGACTGGGCGAGAGAATTTTTCGGCTGATAAAATGAGCTTTTTACAGAAATACTTTGTGTATTTCAAAAAAAGCTAATGAAATCAGACGGAAAATTATCCGTTCAGACGCTGACAGCTATTTATTCAGCGGTTACCTTGGTGGTAAAACTCCTTATCGATTTAAAATCAGTCCTGCGTTATGTCCGCAAGTGCGGCTAATTGGTCACGCCGACCGTAGATGACGGCAGTGACATATACGCGCTTGGCTTCTTCGTTAACCAAATAATATACAAGATGATTTTTAACCGGCATTTTATGAACTCCCTTGCTGCGCCAAAGCTCTTCCTCTACCAGAGGATATCTCGACGGCATAAAGCAAAGTCCAGCAATCTCTTTATAAAGCAAATCTGCCCAGCGTTTTGCAGTTTCTGACTCTTGCAAGGTATGAGCAATATACAACGCAGTCTGACGAATCTGCTCCATTGCCTGTGGGGTCAGCGTTACTTGATAGTCCATACTCAAAGCTCGCTACGGATCTGGGCGAAAGCTTTATCTAGAGGTATTGTCTGACCGTTTTTTGCCTGCTGATATCCTTTTTCCATCATTGCGTTGAACTGTGCCTCTGTCATGCTGTCGCGTGTAGGAATCTGGGGCACAGACAGTGAATACGGAACGCCGCCAGTCATTATGATCTGCCTATACAAGGTGTCAATCAGCACAGACACCGGCAGCCCGATATTAGCAAGAATCGCTTCGGCCTGCTGCTTGATTTCCGGCTGCACACGAGCCGTCACATTTGCACTCTTTATTGCCATGATAAGCACCTGCCTTTCTTTATATAGTATACCACATTGTATTGCTGGTTGCAACACAACGCGGTTATTATTCGCTGCCTCGTGGCGGTAAAATTGGCCTGCGCATTAGCCGATGCACATCATCCCAAAGCTGCATCATGCTGCCGACATACGACCTTCTAATCTTCTTGATTGCCGTATTCTTGTTTTTCTCTACAGCGTCTACTTTCATCAGATGGTACATCGCTATGCTTTTCATCGGTTCCTTCTGATACCCAAACACTCCGTAACACTTGCCGAGAATATCACGGTCTTTCTTTGGCAAAGCGTCAAACAGCTCCTTGAAAAATTTCATACGCTCGCGGCGGTAGATGATACGTGCTGGGTCTTCCGCCGACTTGTCTTCTAAAAGATATTCAAAAACGTCTGAGTCATCATCGCTAAGATCATCAAAGCCGAGGAAGTGAGTGGCATAACTGATGTACCGCGCTGCATCTTTATCTGAGATGTTTAGCTCTGCGGCAATTTCACTCACATCCATGTATTCCGTGTTATAAAGCCGCTGAGCATTGCGTGCCTTGACCATGTCGTCACGGTCAAGTGAGAGGGTTCCAAGACTTGTTTCCATGTGCCTTCGCATTGCTCCATCTATGAACGGAGTCACAAAGGTGGTCAACAATCCTTTTTCCTTATTATAGTTCCCGCTGCGTACACACTCCATGAAAGCAACATACCCTACACCACATAAGTCTTCGAGCATATCTATGGTAAAGGCATCAAGGCTGTGATTTTGCGTATACCTGAAGCAGTTGTATGACTTGGCTATTTCTTTTGCTCTAACTCGTATCAGACCATCGTTTTTGCTGCATAGTTTTGCAAGCGCAGATTCGTCACCGTCTGCAAGCCGGGCAATCAGTTCTTCATTAGTCATGGGCTGTCACCGTCTTTAACTCTCGGGCGACCGCGAGCTTTCTTTACGCGCTGAACGTTGCAGACCTTATATAAACTATCCGATTCTAGTTTGCGTTCAAATTCATCAACAGAGTAATCTGCAGTACGCAATGCCTCGTAAAGCATATCGCGTACATGGTCTTTTATTTTACGGCAGTCGTCTCTGGAAATGTTTCCTCTTTTTCTGTCTTGATCAATGAGGGCAAAAGCTCTGTTCTTTGCTGCAATCTTTGGGTTATCCCTCGCCAGTTCTTTCTGAATCTCAAAAGTTCCGAATTGCCTGCACGAATACCGCGGATCATATGGAGATGCGCCGTCACAGTACAGGGCATGCGCACCGCTTTTCAAAAGAAAATATCTGTTGCAGACAACGCAGCGGCGGATATTGTAACCACTGTTCAACACCAGCATATAGTCTGCCTTCAAAAGTGCCTGCACGCTGTCTGTCATGTGCTTCTGGCTGATAACGACCTTTCCATCCGATAACTCTCTTGGGACATAAGAAAGATTGTAATCGTCATACAGCCTGAAGCAGTCGCCGTTATTTCGTATTGGATTTACAATAAGTTTTTCAGCAGTGCGTTCGTCGTTATAGAAAGCATAGAGCGCTGCGGCATAATCCTCTGGGCTGTTGTGCTCTAACTTTGACAGACGAAAATTTATAAAGTTACGGATGGTACCATTGAAAGCCCGTATATCATGAAGATATAATTTATAGCGTTCTATATGCTCTTTATACTGTGACCAAGCTTCTCCGGTTACGCCGAGCATACGGTACAATTCGTTGAAGAACGCAGCCTTATTTTCATCGTCGGTTGTATGAAGGGCAAACAAATCTACCCGCTCTGACGAATCGTCTTCGCGGCAGAAAAATTTGTCAGCAAGGGATTTGATTTGACGCAGCCGTTCACTTTTCGACACTGTGCGCTCTGCCGCGGAGAACAAATCGTACTGTTCTGTGAGCCTACGGAACACAGAGAAGAAAATTTCTTCATCCTCTCCCAGAAGAATATTGAACACCGTGTAACGGCGCAGCAAATTGCAAAGCTGCTCCATATTATTGTTTATTTCCTACAGTGTGTCTTTGACTTTACTCTTCTCGTATTCCTCTGATAGTTCTGTTATAGGGGTCATGCATCTATGCATCTGGTAGTACTCATCCGATGAGATGTTAAGAAAGTCCGCAGTCAGTTCACCGGCGGAAAATTGTTTACCGTTCAGCTCTATACACTTGTCGTAGATATAGAAAATGATGCTGCCGTCCATGTCGTCCTCCGTAATTTGTCCTGCGTTGAAATTATATTGTCCTGTACAACAATTAGTTTATCATTTTTTTCGACACAATACAAGCAGAGCAGTGATGGTCGGTCACCCTCTGCATACCAAACGAAGCCTCCGCATTTTGCGGAGGTAATTTTTTTAGGAGGATCAAAAAATGAGCAGAAACAATATTCAAGCACTCAAAACTGTTGACGGTGAAACACTTATGAGTAAGCCCCTCCAGCCGCTGAATTTTATAGTCGACACGCTATTGTCTCAGGGGCTGCATATTCTTGCGGGTTCACCAAAGGTCGGCAAGTCATGGCTGGCACTATGGTTGGCCGTAACGGTCGCTAAGGGAGATGCCATTTGGGGAATGCCTGTGAAGCAGGGAACTACACTGTATCTCTGCTTGGAAGATTCTACACTGCGTGTTCAAAACCGCCTGTTTGAAATCGCCGAGGACGCTCCTGCCAATGTCCATTTCGCGACGGACAGCAGCATGCTCGGTAAAGGTTTGGAAAACCAGCTGCATATCTTTCTCACAGAGCATACTGATACCGTACTCATAATCATTGACACTCTGCAAATGATTCGCGGAGCCGGTTATGATAACACCTATGCCAACGACTACCGCGATCTGTCAGCATTGAAGAAGATTGCAGATGAAAGTGGAATAGCTATACTGCTGATTCATCATCTGCGAAAAGAAACTGCTGATGATGTGTTCAGCCGCATCTCAGGTACGACCGCAATCAGCGGTGCAGTGGATTCAAGCTTCACGTTGATAGAGGACAGGCGCGGCAGCGGCAAGGCAAAGCTCTCTTGCATCGGACGCGACATTGAATACCGTGAGCTGACGTTAGAGCGCAACGCAGAAAACGTGTGGGAGATGGTTGGCGACAGCAGAAAACAGCCGGAGCTGCTGGGCGATAGAATTGTATTTCTTCTCTCTGAGTTAATGCATGAGCGTACCGAATTTATCGGCACTCCGACTGAGCTGTCTGAGCTGATTGACCCTGCTGGCGCGGAGCAGATCACTCCGAAAAAAGTGTCACGCATGGTGCTTCAAAACATTGATGTTCTAAGCAAACTTGGTATCCACGGCACAGTGCGCCGCAGCAACGGCAGACGGCTTATTGAGCTTCATCGTGCCGAAAGTGACGATATACTAGGTGTCCAGCAGGTCGACCCTACCGACCCTGCAGCGGCAGCGAACAGCCGCTTTGCGGGTGGCCTGCGGACACAGAGGTGAAATAAATCTACGTTTTAGCCGGTTGCAGATAAAGCGATCGGACGTGGATGCGCGAAAAATGCCGCCCCCTCGGGGCGACAGCAAGCATCGCCTTTGGCTGTCCGCGGCCATAGGCATTTTTTGCGGGCAGAAGCCCGAACCCACTTGTGGAGGTAAAAGGATGAGCAATAAACCCAAGCGCAGAAAACCGATTCCAATCACATTTCGTGTCACAGAACGCGATGCGGAAATCATTCGTAAGAAAGCAAAATCAGCAGAAATGGATTTGACAAAGTACCTGACGACTTGTGCTGTCGGCAAAGAGATAAAACGCATTGATGGTATAAATGATTTTATTTCTGAACTGAGACAGCAAGGCACAAATCTGAATCAGCTGACAACGCTTTCTAACATGGGGAGAATAAGCGCGGTCAATCTATCTGAGACCTACGGGCTCTATCTTGAGATTCAAAAAATACTCAAGGAAATTCTTGAAAAGAAGGTGTAAGACATAGCGACAGTCACAGCAATCAATAGTCCAAGAGGACAGAGCCGCGCGGGTTTATCTGCCGTACTGAAATATGTAGTACAAGAAAAGAAAACTACTTTCCATGACCGGCAGCTGGTTACAGGCATCAACTGCCAGCCGGAGATCTGCTACTCTCAATTCATCAGCACGAAACTTCAACATGGCAAGTGTGATGGTAAAATGTATTTTCATTTTGTGCAGTCCTTCCACCCGGATGAAAATATAACTCCACAGGAAGCTCACGCCGCTGCTTTGGAGCTTGCGCGGCAATGGAGTGACCACGAAGTAATTGTTGCCACACATTCGGACGCGTCGCATATACATTCTCATTTCATTGTTAACTCAGTCAGCTTCAAGAACGGTAAAAAGCTGCACTTTGAAAAGGATGACCTTACTCAATTAAGAAAAGTCTCCGACGAGATATGTGCACGGCACGGCTTTTCAATCTGTACGCCTACAGGGAATCAAACCTCAGGCATCAAGCAGGCCGAGTACCGGACAGCTATGAAAGGTGAGAGCTGGAAAGTGTCTCTCGCTATTCAAATCGATGAATGTATGAAGTACGCCGTAAATAAAAATCAGTTTATTGAATTGATGCGAAGCGAGGGTTATCTTGTCAAGTGGACAGATACCCGTGCGAATATAACTTACACCGATCCCGACGGCCATCGCTGTCGGGATTTTCGTTTACACGACAAAAAATATTTAAAGGAGAACATGGAATATGAATTCAACATTAGAGAAGCGGAATACACAGCCCACTATGGAAGAAATGAAAGTTATGCAGCAGACTGCGCTGAGCCGGAGCATAGACAAAGCCGCGAACATTCAGAAAGCGGTCACGCTGACGGAGGCGAACTGGACAGGGCTTATCGAAGCGCTGGAGCTGACAGGTCGGTCAGCTCTCAAGCTGCAAGACACCATGGATCGGCTAATTACGAACGAGGATCTGGACATGATGCTCAAAGCTCAGGTGAAGTCTTTGATGGGGCAGTACCAGACGGCGGTCTACAATATTCAAACGGCGGCAGCGGAGCTGAACAAAAGCTGCGCCGCACATTTGAAGAGGACGGAGGATGCCATAGACCTCAGTCTGAGCAGGATGCAGCAGTGCCAAGAAACTATGCTGAAGGAGTTCGAGAAACAGGTTGGGAGAGTCAACGAGAAATATTCTATCAATCTCTCAGAGGCAACCGCTTTCATGCACAAATCTGCGAATCGAATCCGTTGGCAGATGTATCTGCCGACAATCATTCTGGTGCTGTGGGAATTGGTGCGGCATCTTTTGTTGCTGGGCTGAGTCTCATAGATGACGACAGCGATGACCCTGAAGCTCAGCGTAGAAAGATAGAAGCTGAAATTGCGGCAAAAAATTTCGGTGCGGCAATCGGCATAACTGCCGGTGCAATTATTGCGGCAAACAAAAACAAGGACATAGATCAAGACTGGCAGCAAACCATGGAGTAGGTTGCTGCCTTTGTATTTTCAGAAAGGGGTGTTACTCAAGACCTGTATTTTTCTTGCATATCAAGGTAATAATTCTATCAGCAAAGGGGGCGGGCAGCAGTGACTGTTCATCAGACCAAATCGCTTGAACAGACAAAGAAATCTATGGCGGAACAGATATGGCTCAATTACTATAATCAAACACTGTTTGAAAATGGGCTGATCACGGAAGCGGAACGAAATCGCATGAAGAATATGATAAATGCATTAATGCCGCCTGCCGCTAAATAAATTACTATCGGGGAGCATCACAAAATTTGATGCTCCCCGTTTCTGAAGTTTATATTGATTTATTCGTCCGCAAATGATATAGTGATGATACAACGAAAACCAAGGAGACATCAGCATGGATATACACAGCATAAGAATGATGCTCAAAACACGATCTATTTATGATATTCCACTGCGGGTCACTTACTACGCCCGCGTGTCATCTGAAAGCGACGCACAGCTCAACTCTCTGGGAAACCAGATCGCATACTATGAAAACCTCATCAAAAAGAATTTAGCTTGGACATTAGTAGAAGGATATATTGATGAAGGGCTCTCGGGTATTTCGACAAAGAAGCGCGAGAACTTCAACCGCATGATCGACGACGCAGCAACTGACAAATTCGATTTAGTGATAACAAAGGAAATATCCAGATTTGCACGAAACACGCTCGACTCCATCCAGTACACGCGTCAGCTTCTAAGCTATGGTGTGGGTGTGTTCTTTCAGAATGACAACATCAATACATTCGATGAAGATTCTGAATTGCGCCTGTCCATCATGTCATCTATCGCGCAGGACGAACTGCGTAAGCTGTCCTCGCGTGTAAAATTCGGCCACCAGCAGGCAATCAAATCAAGCGTCGTACTCGGCAACAGCCGCATCTTCGGGTATACGAAAGCTGATGGCAGATTGGCAATAGACGAAACCGAAGCCACTATGGTCCGCGAATTGTTCGAGCTCTATGCTACCGGTGAGTACTCGATGAAGCAGATCGAAAAGATCTTCTGGGACAAAGGCTATCGGAATCACAACGGCAATAAGATCGCGCACACGACCATGTCCAATATGATCTCAAATCCCAAATACAAGGGGTACTACGTCGGGAATAAAGTCAAGGTCGTAGACATGTTCACGAAAAAGCAGAAATTCCTTCCGCCAGAGGAATGGGTCATGTTCAAGGATGAGACCGGTGAAATCGTACCCGCGATCGTATCCGAAGAGCTATGGGACAAAGCCAATGTGATCCTGAAGCGCCGCAGCGAGGACGTCAAAGCACGTCAGGGAATCTGCAACCATGCAAACCTGCTGACAGGAAAGCTATGGTGTACTCAGTGCGGCCAGCCGTATTATCGCCGAGAATCAAAGGACAAAAGCGGAAACAAAAACAGTAAGTGGCTCTGCTCCGGCAAAATCAAAAACGGTGCGGACTCTTGCAAGTCCTTCGCAATATACGAAGAAGAGATCAAGCCCATCCTGTTCGAGGTGTTCCAGGACACGAAAGCAGATGCTGACGCAATGGTTGAGGAATACGTAAAAATGTATACTGAGCTGACACAGAACGGCAAGATTTCAGAGAAGATCGCCCAGCAGCAGAAAATAGTTGACTTTGCCAATCGCAAAAAGAATAAGCTCCTGCAGCTTGTAGCCGAGGACAGCATCACAAGTGCTGACTTCAAGCAGATGACAGTCAACTGCAACAAAGAGATTCAGGACGCAGAATCCGAAATCGCAGAGTTGGAACAGCTTGCGTCCGAGGGTGACGAATTCAAGCGGAAAATCGATGAAATGCGAAAAGTTTTTGCACGTGCTCAAGACGAAGCATCGCAAGGGATAGTTACAAAAGAATTTATTGATAAGTACATCAGCAAAATCTTTGTGACACCTGAGGATGAAAATACGATGATGCTTCAAATCAAAATTTTCACCGGAGAAACAACGGAAAAGTACCTGCGAAAGCTCGAAAGTCACGCTGGTAACATCACTACTGATATGACCGAACATGGCAAAAGTGCTGAAAAAACAATGGATTCTGGCACGCCCGACTCTATGGGTCACACGTTCAAGAAAATGATTGAAGCATACGAAAACGGCATGAAGTAAGCTTTTGCCGCATCGCAAAAAATATGCAGGGAACGAATCATTCGCTCACTGCATATTTCTTCTTTTCCCGTGTTCAGTTTTGGTTTATCGCGCATACTTCTGTCGGCGCTCCGCCGCCGGTCAAAAATAATTGTTTCGCCAAATGGGAGCAATGAATCAGTCCTTATACTCAAACATAAGGTCGTACATACTGACAGTATCGCCGTCCCTGACGCCGAGTTTTTCCATACGCTCAAAAACGCCTGCCTGACGGAGTATCCTGTCAAAGAACATTCTGCTTTCCGCATCATCAAAATTGACGGTGGAAACAAGCTTTTGCAGCCAAGGGCCTTCTACGATCCACATATCGTCAAAGTGCTGTATATTAAGCTCATCTGATGTATCGATAACAGGTTCGGGCGGGACATAATCCGCCTCATAGGTGATAACAGGCGGCAGCTCACTCAGGCGGCGCGCACATTCCTTTACAAGCTCCCTTGTTCCCTGGTGTGCGGCTGCGCTCATAACAAAAAAGCTGTATCCAAGCGCCTCAACATGCGCTTTAAGACGTTCGGCATTATCGCTGCCATCTTCAAGCAGGTCGCATTTATTGGCAACAACTATCTGTGGACGCTGAGCCAGATCGCCGCTGTATTCGCAAAGCTCGGAATTGATCGCATCAAAGTCCTCAACCGGGTCTCTCCCCTCGCTGCCGGAAACATCGACAAGGTGCACAAGCAGTCTGCATCTGTCAATATGGCGCAGGAAGTCATGCCCGAGACCGGCGCCCTCCGACGCTCCCTCTATGATGCCTGGGATATCCGCCATTACGAAAGAAACGCCCTCGTCCACGTAAACAACACCGAGGTTTGGGAAAAGCGTGGTAAAATGATAATTCGCAATTTTCGGGTGCGCCTTGCTTACGACCGAAAGAAGCGTAGATTTGCCGACGTTCGGGAAGCCGACAAGCCCGACATCCGCAAGAAGCTTTAGCTCAAGCGTGACGTCATGGCTTTCCCCGGGGAGTCCCGGCTTGGCAAAACGCGGTACCTGACGCGTGGGCGTGGCAAAGTGCATATTGCCCCAGCCGCCGCGGCCGCCCCTGCATATCAGATAATCCTCGCCGGAGGACATATCATGCATGATAGCCCCGGTCTCGGTATCGCGTATGACAGTGCCGCGAGGAACCTTTATATAAAGAGTCTCTCCGTCCTTGCCGTAGCAGCGCTTGCCCATACCGTTTGCGCCGTTGCCGGCAACATATTTGCGTTTATATTTGAAGTCCATCAGGGTGGACATATTGTTATCTACCGTAAATATCACGCTGCCGCCTTTGCCGCCGTCGCCGCCGTCGGGGCCGCCTGCCGCAATATATTTTTCGCGGTGAAACGCGATGGCGCCGTCGCCGCCTTTTCCCGCATGAACCGTAATGCGCGCTTTATCTACAAAGGACTGAGCCATTTCACGACCTCCTCTTGCCTTTACAAATCCGTGCAAGGCTCCATATAAACCTTGCGTTTAAAGAAAAAGACCGGACAGAACAGTCCGGTCTTCTATCGTCAATTACTGAGCGATTTCTTCGTAAACAGAGACCTTCTTGCGGTCCTTGCCCATGCGCTCGAACTTCACCTTGCCGTCAACAAGAGCGAACAGGGTGTCATCCTTACCCTTACCGACATTGGTACCGGGGTGGATCTTGGTTCCGCGCTGTCTGACAAGGATGTTGCCGGCCAGAACAAACTGTCCGTCGGCTCTCTTGGCACCAAGACGCTGTGACTCGGAATCGCGGCCGTTCTTGGTAGAACCCATACCTTTTTTATGTGCCATTCAGGTTTATCCTCCTTATGTCATAATCAGTTGCGGAATAAAATTAAGCGTTGATAGTCTCGATCTGAACCTTAGTATAAGGCTGTCTGTGACCCTGAGTTCTGCGATAACCCTTTTTGGGCTTCATCTTGTAAACGCGGATCTTTGCGCTCTTGCCGGACTTGACAACATTTGCGGAAACGGATGCGCCTTCAATAACAGGTGCGCCGAAAACCGCAGTCTCGCCGTCGATAACAGCCAGAACCTGATCGAACTTAACAGCCTCGCCTGCTGCAACGTCAAGCTTCTCTACGAAGATAACATCGCCCTCGGCAACACGGTACTGCTTACCGCCGGTCACAATGATAGCATGCTTCATTAACATTTCCTCCCTCTTCAAGGTCTCGCTTTTGAGGTGGAGCCACAGCTCGTCTTCTTTACCCCTTCAATGCGGCTTGAGTATGATACCATAAACGCAGCCTCGTGTCAACAGTTTTTGCATCGTTTTCTTAGCCTTGGGCGTGTACGGCGTTCTTGTCCATAAGAATGATGGTGCCGTCCAGCCCGCTCTGGGTTATGAGCACATCATGAGCCGTACCGTCGGCGTCAAGATAGCTTATCATCAGGTTCGGCATTCCGTCCGGGATATCAGTCACAACCTGAAGAACGCAGTTTTTCATATAGCTTCCCGCCCAGAGCTGACTCGTTTCAAAGAAGTCGTCATTGACATATTCAACCGTTGACAGCTTCACCTGATATATTGCGCCCTCTGCTGCAAGAGCGATCTCTGCGCCGGTTTCGCTCACGGCAACACGGTCGATTATCTCTACCGAACCGTCCTTGATCTCGCTCTGAGCCATCGCGGTAAGCTTGCCGCTTTCGCTTTCCGGCGCCTTTATCCACTTTTCGTCAATATGCCCGCTGAGCTTATCATACGGAATATGAAATTCCACTATTCCGACGGCGTAGGGGGCGATCTCATACAGATCCGAGAAAACGCACATTCCGTCGGCGTCAAAATACCAATTGCCGTCCCTTACCAGAGCCTTGAGCGCGTCATCCATAGAGACACCGGAAAGATAGCTGCCGTCGCCCAGTCTCTGGGAATAGTACTGCTCCTTATCCTCGCTTACAAGGGCAACCATACACTCGGTAAGATATTCGGCAAGCTGCTGCGTATCTCCCGACAGCTTATCAAGCGTCACAAGCTCACCCGTCGTGCCGTCAAAAACATACGCGTCATCGCCGTAGTTCCCGTGTGCTCCGCCTGTATAGGTATATGTCGTATACACAAGTGCAAGGCACTGCTCGTCTATCCGCTTTGTCTTAACCGACTTATCTGAGGAAAACTCAAGCGGCAGGTCAAGGTTGTTCTCCACTGAGATGTAGTAATTGTCCTGCGCCCTTTCAAGCATCACATTAAGGCCGTCGGCCGTACCCACACCGTAGTCGTTTCCGGTGACATAGGTCTCGTTCAGACGCGCTATATACTCATTGATAGCCTCGCTCGCCGCCTCGTTTCCCTCAACGTACACTGCGGGCGTTTCATAGGAAAAGGTCAGTATCTTCTGAGTTCCGTTCTGCTGGTCAAAAAACTCCTGAGTATTTTCGGTTATGCCCACGACAATATGATTTGCCAGTTTATGCCCTGTCTGCGGCGCGTCGGTTTCCCCGATGGGCTGTGTTTCCTCCGGAAGCGCGGTAGGCAAAGGCGGAAGCTCCATATTTTTCAGCTTTTCAAGCGCCGTGCAGGCGCAAAGAGAAACACACAGCATCATTGCGGTAATCAAAGCGATCGTTCTTTTCATTTCTTCCTCCTAAACAAAATTCCGGCAACACAATTCTGACGATAAATACGCAGCTGTGTTCCCGTTATATTTCATCATACGGAATTGTTTTTGCAAGGGCTTTGTTCGTGTATCTGCCGTCCTCCGTCACTTCGCGGATTATCTTTATCTCCGGCGGGAACAGAATCTTCTGCTCTTCATTCTCCAGCTCGATCTCCATTATCGCCCTGTCGGTATAAAACGGGTATATATCTATCTCAAACAGCTGATTTTCATAGTCAAGGCAATAGCGCTCTTTTTCTATCGGAACGCGGCTTTCATCGGCTCTTTCAAGCAGCGCGCCGTATTCGTCGGCGCTTATTTCCCGCTCATATTCCATTCGCCGCACATTTGTTATGCGCCGCTTCTCCGTATATGTATATACGGTCGTTTTATCATCGTAACGCTTCCTTACACGGGCAGTGTTTCCATTATCCGATTTAAGATACGTCTGTATAATACGGCTGCGCTGCGCATGCTCTCTGAGAAAGCGCATATCCGGATACGCTATAAGAAATTTTCGTTCAATTTCCGGCGCGTTTTTTTCTGCCATTGTCTCCGTCCTTTTCCTTGAGGAAATTATTGAGAAAATCCGAAGCCCTGCCGAGTATACTGCTGATTCTCCTGTCCGCTTCCTCTGCGTTCCCGTTTATTATTGCCTCGGTAAGCTCCGCATATTCCGGCAGGCATACATCCGCCTGCCTGCCGTCGGCGTAGTGGATCGAAATGAGCTTTCTCATCATTTTCCCGAAGCTCCTGAATATCATAAGATACGCGGCATTTCCGGATATCTCGCAAATGCAGCAGTGATACTCATACAGTGCGTCGGCTATCTCCGCCGCCCCGGCTTTGAATACCGCCTCGTATTTTCCGGTAATGATCTCCTTCGATTCTCTGTCTATCCTGCGGCACGCCAGTGACACGCACTCCCGCTCGATAAGTATCCGCATATCCATAAGATCTTTAAAAAGGCTGTAGGACATATAGTCCGAATCATAGCCCATGATCGCCGTGACCGTATCCGGCGTGGCCTTTTTAAGATAGTCCTCTACGAACGTTCCCTTACGCGGAACTATTTTCAGAAAGCCCATTCTCTCAAGGTCAAGTATCCCCTGATTGACGGAGCCGCGGCTTATGCCGTACTGCACGGCAAGCGTTCTTTCCGGAGGTATCCTGTCGCCCGGTCTGAGCTTTCCGGACAGTATCTGTCCCTGCATATAGTTGATAAATCCCGCTTTAAGATTCGTTGTCTCTTTATTATGCATTTCAACACCTCCGCCTGCTGCGGTCCCTGCACAGAAATATAAAAAAATTATAAAGCATATACCCCAAAAAATCAAGTGGCTACCGCAGTACGACCACAGATCGGTTTATCTTGTTTTTTTGTACAAAATTCCTTATCCGTTTTTGTATGCTCTTTCTTAAAGAATTCTTGCCAAAAGGCAGACAAATAGTGTATTATAAAAGTGTTATGTTGTCGGCATCAACAAGTCATATAAGGAGAAAAATCATGGAGAAAAGAGCAAATATTCTGCGCCTTGCCACAAAAATCAGTCTTGAAAGCCTGACTTACACCGGTATAACCTACTCTGACCCCGAATACCGGATCCTTGCGCCTATCGTCGATGACGATATGTGCGCCGTAATGATGCACATGCGTCTCGAAGCAAACCGCACGCTTGAAGATCTGTCCGCACGATGCAAAAAGAGTCCGGAATTTGTTGAGGCTCAGCTCAGGAAGCTTATAAACGCCGGCGTTGTCCGTGAGCGTGAGGTTGACGGAAAAGCCTGCTACTACTACCCCATATGGGTTCCCGGCATTATGGAGGGTATTCTTGTAAACCGTGAGCAGTGCGAAAAATATCCCGATATTGCCGCCTGCTTTGAGGAATATACCCGCCGCAGAATCGAGCTTCTTGCTCCCACGCTCAACTCCGGTAAGCTCGGCATGAGCTTTATGCGTGTCATGCCCGTCATGAGCGCAATAGAAAACAATTCAAAAACCGCTTCCTATGACGAGGTCGCGACGCTTATAGACAACGCCTTCGCCGTCTCCGTCGGTCCGTGCTCGTGCCGGCGCTCACGCCGTCTTATGGGTGAGGGCTGCGGACATCTTGAGGAAGATATGTGCATGTACCTCAATGACAACGCAATTAATATGTCCAAGCTCGGCGCGCACCGCCTTATAAGCAAAGAAGAGGCCTACGAGGTTCTGAAACGTGCGGAAGACAACGGACTTGTACACGAGATCAACCAGACCCCCGGCTTTGAGGATACAACCGCGATATGCAACTGCTGCGGATGCTCCTGCTACGCTCTGCGCATAGCGGAGATGTTCCGCTCCAAGAATGCCATACGCTCCAACTACGTCGCACGCGTTGACAAGAGCAAATGCGTCGCTTGCGGACAGTGTGTCGAAAACTGCCAGACAAACGCGCTCAGACTCGGCCAGAAAAGCTGCGTGAACGACGCGCATATATCTGACGCTTACGACTCTGACAGGGCAGTTCCATGGGATCGGAAAAGCTACAATGTCGATTACCGCACCAACAGGAGAGACGTCATGGAAAGCGGCACGGCTCCCTGTAAAGCAACCTGTCCCGCACACATCCCGGTGCAGGGATATATAAAGCTTGCCGGTGAAGGGCGCTATCAGGAGGCGCTTGAGCTTATAAAGAAGGAAAACCCGTTCCCCGCCGTATGCGGACGTATCTGCAACAAGGCGTGCGAAGCCGCCTGTACAAGAGGGCTTATCGACGCGTCCGTCGCAATAGACGATATAAAGAAGTTCATCGCGGAAAAGGATCTTGACGCTGCCACACGCTATGTTCCCAAAATGCTCAACCAGACCGGCAGACCCTATCCTGAGAAGATAGCCGTTATCGGCGCTGGTCCCGCAGGTATGAGCTGTGCATATTACCTTGCGGTCAAGGGCTATCCCGTGACCGTGTTCGAAAAGGAGGAGAAGCCCGGCGGTATGCTCACTCTGGGTATTCCGTCCTTCCGCCTCGGCAGGGATGTCGTCAACGCAGAGATAGATGTTCTCAAGGAGCTTGGCGTTGAGTTCAGATGCGGCGTAGAAGTCGGCAGGGACGTCACTCTTGACTCTCTCCGTGCGGATGGCTACAAGGCGTTCTTCCTCGGTATCGGCGCGTCCATGGGTACCGCCGTCGGCTGCAAGGGCGATGACCTTGCAGGCGTATACACAGGTATTGATTTCCTCAAGGCGGTCAATCTCGATAAAACGCCGGAAATCGGGAAAAAGACCGTAGTCATCGGCGGCGGCAACGTTGCGATAGACGTTGCGCGCACTGCCGCCCGTCTCGGTGCCGAGACTACCGTTATCTATCGCCGCGGCAGGGATGAGATGCCCGCCGACAAGGACGAAGTCGCCGAGGCAGAAGAAGAGGGCGTCAGGTTCATGTTCCTCGCCGCGCCCGTTGAGATCAGCGGCAGCGGTAAATGCGAAGCGATCAGGGTAGAGCTTATGGAGCTTGGCGAAGCCGACGCAAGAGGTCGCAGAAAGCCCGTAGGCACCGGCAGGTATGAGACGGTAGAGGTTTCGTCCGTTATCTCTGCGATCGGTCAGAAGATTGACCTCGGCGGCATCGCGGCATTTGAACTGAACGGCAGCGGCTCGGTCAGAGTTGACGCAAAGACTTTGCAGACAAGCGTTCCCGACGTATTCGCCGGCGGCGACGCGGCAACAGGTCCGAAGTTTGCAATAGACGCGATAGCGGCAGGCAAGGAAGCCTCCGTTTCCATCCACCGCTATGTCCACGCCGGTCAGACGCTTGACCTTGGGCGCGACAACCGCGATTACAAGGCGCTTGACGCATCGACAGTTGCTGTCACGCCCGGCGGCTTTGACACCGCCCCGCGCCAGAAAGCCGTGTCCGCCGATGCAAAGGAAGCGCTCAAAACCTTCAAGGATCTCCGCGGCACCCTTACCGAGGAGCAGATAAAGAAGGAAGCCGAACGCTGTCTCGGCTGCGGCTGCGTCGTTCTTGACGAAGACCTCTGCGTGGGCTGCGGCATATGCACCACAAAATGCAAATTTGACGCGATCCGCCTTGAGAAGACCATGGATAACGTGGGCAAAACGTATTTCAGAACGCTGATCACCGCCGCAGGCAACGCCCCGGCGGCAATCGGCAGACTCGCAAAGAAAAAGCTTGCCAAGAAATAATAGCATACACTCGGAAAGGCCCGCGTCTGCGGGTCTTTCCGGAGCAAATTCCGGAGGATAATCATGCATGAGATAGGCATTGTCAGAAGTATGTGCAGAACCGTAAAGGATTACGCGGCGGAAAACAACGTCGATAAGATCTCCGAAATAGTCCTCGATAACGGCGAGCTTTCTTTGGTAGTCAGCAAATACGTTGAGGATCTGTTTCTGGCGGTCGCTGACGGCGATCCGCTTTTCAAGGATACAAAGCTGATATTCAACGTGATCCCCGGTCTTGCGGAGTGCGACGACTGCGACGAAATATTCAATGTCATAGAAAACGAGGGATATTGTCCTAACTGCGGAAGCTTCAGCAAGCAGGTGCTCTCCGGCAAGGATTTCAACATAAGGGAGATCCACGTCCCCAAATAAAAAAGCAAGGGTCTGTTCAACGCCAGTCCCTTGCTTTTCTATTCAGATGCCAAGCATTTCAAGTCCGAGGACGATCAGAAATTCGGCAATGATATAGGTAAGCATAACCACAAAATGCGTTTTCAACCTTCCGTTCTTCTTGAATCTCACATAAAAAAGAGTGGAGTCAGACACGAAAAACTGCGTCGCACCGATAAACGTGATCGCCGTTGCTGCGCAGGGCTTTGACACGAGCTGATACAGCGCAAAACAATTCATTGCGCCGTTTACCAAAAGGTAGAAAAACATCGGGTAAAACATGAACGTCGGCAAATGAGGTCTAAGTCCCTTGAAAACAAGAACCGACGCCGTTAAATAGACGGCTGCTGCAAGGATTATCGCCCAAAGCGGAACAACGGAAAAATTCACGCTCTCGTTGTAGGCAGCGACAAAAAACGCGTGTGAGAGCATAAAGGCGATCCCGCCGGCGGTAAACCATGCTTTCCCGTCGGGTATGAGCAGCACATCTCCCAGCCAGCTGAACACTATCGCCCATATGACGACAGCATACGGTTCAGCCGCCGAGCACCAATACCACCCAAGCAGAAACGGGAGAATAAAAACCTTCGTCTGCGCCCTGAGCTTTGCATTGCATTTCAGGCTTGCATAAAGATGGATCACGCTCACTGCGATAAAAGCCGCAAGGAAGAAAAACTTCATAAAAGTAATTCCTTTCAGTATAAAATAACAACTGCGGTAAAGGAGCAAACGCGGTCTGACCGCAACATTTATCCGGAAATTATTATATCACACCATATTTCACTATGGCAACCGTCAGTCATACAAAAAAGGATTTTTATTTATTGCGGGTTTTTATATTTTCATTAAAAAACTCCGCTATAAATGATATTACCAGCTTAAATATAAATTTTTTGGGAGGAAAACATGAAATACATATTTATACTGAACCCCAAGGCAGGCGCTGGGGGTACGGAAGAAAAGCTCCGGAACGAAATCGCTGCGCTGCCCTGCTCAGACCAGTGTGAAATTTATCTCACAAAGGCTCCCCTTGACGCAACTGAGTACGTGAAAAGAACGCTTGCGGAAAACCACGGTGAAAAATTCCGCTTTATCGCCTGCGGAGGGGACGGGACAATTAACGAGGTGTTTTCCGGCGCGGTCGGCGCCGAAAGCGCCTCCGTAAGCTGCTATGCCTGCGGAAGCGGGAACGACTTTGTAAAGGTTTTCGGCGGGCAGGAAAAGTTCAGCGACGCGTCAAAGCTTATTTCCGCTCCGGAAAGAAAGCTTGACGCGCTCAAGGTCGGCAATAGGTACAGTTTCAATGTCACCAACTTCGGTTTTGACACTACCGTGGCGATCACAATAAACAAAGAGCGCGCAAAATCCGGGCACGGCAGCAAGAACGCTTACACCAAAGGCGTTGCCACGGCTTTGCTTACAAGCATGAAAAACAACTGTACCGTCACCGCCGACGGCGAGGTTCTTAATTCTGACGGCAAGGCGCTGCTGTGCACCGTCGCAAACGGTCAGTATGTCGGCGGTTCGTTCAAATGCGCCCCGCGTGCAAAAACCGACGACGGACTTATGGAGGTGTGCCTGATAAAGCCGATATCCCGCATCAGATTTGTGAAAATACTTACGCCCTACACAAACGGCGAGCACCTTGAGCGCGAGGATATGAAGGATATAATCACCTACCGTCAGGCAAAAACCGTCTCCGTTTCCGCTCCGGACGGCTTCGCGTATTCTCTTGACGGAGAAATAATCTACGAAAACAGCTTCACCATAGAGATGGTTCCGGGCGCTTTGAATTTTGCCTGCCCCGAATAAATCTGCCAAAACAGACCGCCTCACCGGAATGAAGCGCTCCCAAAAAGTTAGATAAATATTTTTAATAGAAATTGTTCAAGCTGTCGATTGGGCTTGTTGTCTGTGAACAGCAGGCGGCAAGCTCTTCAGCGTTGCCTTGATTCTTAGGCTGTTGTAGTACAGGTATTCGGGCAGTTCCTGTTTGAGCGGATATAATTATTTTTGTTTTTTTCAGCTTTTTCAAGGACTTCTTTTCCCTCAGAGTATATGTCGTTGACGCCATTTGCCTTCATGCCGTACATTCTTATCACTTCTTCCAGCAAATTGCACGCTGATTACAGTTCTCATTTTTCAACATTTTTTGTATATTCTTCTTGATTTTTTCACGTTTTGTGTTACATTATCACTAATCATACTTCATTCACAATAGCGTCGCTGCCAAAGGAGGACGGGCATGTCTCAGGTGACAAAACGCGCTTTGGAACAATCGCTTAAAAATTTACTGCTGAAAAAACCGCTCACTAAAATCACCGTCGCGGATATAGCAGACGACTGCGGGATAAACCGCATGACTTTCTATTATCATTTCAAAGATATCTATGACCTTGTCGAATGGTCATGTCTCGAAGACGCCCGACGCGCTCTTGACGAAAAAAAGACATCCGAAACATGGCAGCAGGGTCTTTTGCAGATTTTCGAGGCTGTACAGGACAATAAGCCCTTTATCCTTAACGTATACCGCTGTGTTCACCGTGAGCAGGTTGAAAAATATTTGCAGCCGCTCGTCGATCGGCTGATTCTGAGCGTTATAGAAGAAGAATCGAACGGTATGACCGTCAGGGACGAAGACAAGCAGTTCATTGCGCAGATATATTCTTATATATTTATCGGGCTGATGCTCGATTGGATAAAGGACGATATGCGCGCAGATCCGCACGACATAGTTGACAGACTGACGCGGCTGATAAAAGGCTCAATGTCAGCCGCCCTTTCCCGATTCAAGATATGATTTTATCATTTCGGCCGGTATGATAAATCTTTTTACACTTTCAGGCTCCGTGATAAGACTTTTATCACGGGGTCTTTTCTGTTTATTGCAAACTTTTACCGCACGAGTAAAATAAAAGCATAATAAAACAGGAGGTTTCAATTATGTATTACTCTGCTGGAACTTATGAATCATTCGCACATCCCGAAAAACCAAAGGACGTGGATAAAAAGTCGGCTTACATCATCGGTACGGGTCTTGCAGGACTTACCGCCGCATTCTATCTTGTACGCGACGGTCAGATGAAGGGGGAACGCATCCACCTGCTGGAAAAGCTGGAGCTTGCCGGCGGCAGCTGCGACGGACGTAAGGACGTTACAAAGGGCTTCTTCATGAGAGGCGGCCGTGAGATGGATAATCACTTTGAGGTTATGTGGGACACCTTCCGCGACGTGCCGTCCATCGAAACGCCGGGGGTTTCCATACTCGACGAGTATTATTGGCTCAACAAGCATGACCCCAACTATTCTCTCTGCCGCGCAACGGTCAACTGCGGCGAGGACGCACACACGGACAGAAAATTCACACTGGACGAAGACTCCGCAATGGCGCTGTCCAAGCTGTTTTTAACACCGGAAAAGGATCTGGAGGACAAGAAAATCTCCGACGTGCTGCCTGATTCTTTCTGGAGTACAAATTTCTGGCTCTACTGGCAGACAATGTTCGCTTTCCAGCGTTGGTCAAGCGCCCTTGAGATGAAGCGTTATCTCTGCCGATATGTTCACCACATCGACGGTCTGCCGGATTTTAGCGCTCTGCGTTTCACCAAGTACAATCAGTATGAGAGCATGATCCTTCCGCTGGTAAAATATCTTGAGGCTCACGGCGTCCAGATCGAATACGGCATGGATGTAAAGAATGTCATTATCGAAACCGAAGGTGAAAAGAAGACGGCCAAGCAGATCGTTTACGAAAAGGACGGTAAAGAGCAGACAATCGACCTTATCGAGGATGATCTTGTATTCATTACAAATGGCTGCTGCACGGATACCTCCTGCTATGGCGATCAGACGCATGCTCCCGATCTGTCCGGCGTCAGAAACGGCTGCGGTGAATCGTGGGATATGTGGAAAGCCATCGCCGCCCAGGCCAAGAACGGTGAATTCGGTAATCCCGAAGTATTTTGCAGCGATGTTGACGCAACAAACTGGATGAGCGCTACCGTTGAAACCTCCGATGAAGAGGTCATTGAGCATATTATGAATGTATGCAAACGCGACCCGCGCTCTGGCAAGGTAACCACCGGCGGCATCGTGACAGTCAAGGACAGCGTTGACAATTGGTATCTGTCCTGGACGATCAACCGCCAGCCGCAGTTCAAATCGCAGAATCCGAAAACAGTGCTTGTATGGCTGTATTCGCTGAACACCGCCAAAGAGGGCAACTATGTAAAGAAAGCCATGCGCGAGTGCACAGGTGAAGAAGTCTGCCGTGAATGGCTGTACCATATCGGCGTGCCTGCCGAAAAGATCGACGTGCTTGCAAAGGATGCCTGCAACACCACGACCTGCTTCATGCCATATATCAACGCTTTCTTCCAACCCCGCAAAGAATCCGACCGTCCTAAGGTTGTTCCCGACGGAGCCGTAAACTTTGCCTTTATCGGTCAGTTTGCCGAGACGCCGCGTGACACAATTTTTACCACCGAATATTCCATGCGCACCGGTATGGAGTCTGTCTACACCCTGCTCGACATAGACCGCGGCGTCCCCGAGGTCTGGGGCAGCAAGTATGATGTGCGTGAGCTTCTGCGCGCCTGCTACTACGCCATTGACAAGAAGCCGATAAGCGAAGCAAAACTCTCCTTCCTTGAAAGGGAAGCGCTCAGGATCGCGTTGAAAAAGGTCAAGGGTACAGATATAGAGCTGCTGCTGAAAGAGAGCGGGCTTATCGAATAAGCCGCCGCATCGGAAAAACAAATAAGTTGAAAAAAAGGTTCTAAAAATTGGTTCTAAAATAAATGGTTCTATAATAAATGTTGGGGTGGACGCTCGTAAAGAGAGGTCCACACCCAACATTTTTCAT
>UROG01000007.1 GCA_900549485.1 uncultured Eubacteriales bacterium | reverse complement strand
TATAAAACATGCTATCATATAACTCTGATAAAAGTCAACATAAACCGACGGTTTTTACGAATAATGAACAAAACCGCAGCACGGTATTTCCGCACACCCGTTTAGAGCCGCTTTTTCCGCAGAAATATAATATTATATATCTGCCAGCCGCCGTTTTTAGGTTTTGAGCAAAAAAACAGCTTGCAGCAAACATGAAAATTGCTGCAAGCTGTTTTTCGTATATATCAGCCGCCGAGATACGCTTTTCTGACGTCCTCGCTGGCGGCAAGCTCAGCGCCTGTACCGGAGAGGGAGATCCTTCCCGTTTCGAGAACGTAGCCGCGATCCGCGACCGACAGCGCCATCTGCGCATTCTGTTCGACAAGGAGTATCGTGGTGCCCTGCTTATGAAGCTCCTTTATCATGTCGAATATCTGCTCGACAAGTATAGGCGCAAGGCCCATTGACGGCTCGTCAAGCATCAGCAGACGTGGCTTTGACATCATCGCCCTGCCCATTGCAAGCATCTGCTGCTCACCGCCGGACAAAGTACCGGCAAGCTGAGTGCGGCGCTCTTTAAGGCGGGGGAAACTTTTGTATACCGCCGCGATCGAATCGGCAATCTCAGAGCGGGGTCTCGTGAAGCCGCCCATCTCGAGGTTGTCCTCAACGGTCATTTTTGCGAAAACGTGCCTGCCCTCCGGACAGTGCGCGATACCGTCGGAAACTATCATATGCGCGCTGCGGTGCATGATGCTCCTGCCCTCAAAGGTAATGCTGCCTGTCCTGCTGTGCAGCAGACCGCAGATCGTGTTGAGGGTAGTGCTTTTTCCGGCGCCGTTTGCGCCGATGAGGGTCACTATCTCGCCTTCATTGACGTCAAAGGATATGCCTTTGAGCGCGTGAATTGTGCCGTAATACACATTCAGGTTTTCCACCTTGAGCATAGGTTCTGCCATACTTATGCCTCCTTTCTGCCGAGGTATGCCTCAATCACCTTGGGATCGTTCTTTATGTCGTCGGGCGTACCCTTGGCGATGACTCTGCCGTAGTTCAGAACGGCAATACCCTCGCAGATACCCATTACCAGATTCATGTCGTGCTCGATGAGCAGTATTGCGATCTGGAACGTATCGCGGATTTTCCTGATATGCTCCATAAGCTCTGCCGTTTCGGAGGGGTTCATTCCTGCGGCGGGCTCATCAAGCAGCAGGAGACAGGGGTTTGTAGCCAGTGCGCGGACGATCTCAAGCCGTCTCTGCGCACCGTAAGGAAGGCTGCCCGCCTGAGCGTCCGCCACGTCTTCCATGTTGAAGATGCTCAGCAGCTCCATTGCGCGTTCCTTCGCTATCCTTTCGGAACGGCCGAAAGCGGGCAGACGGAGCATGGAGTCGAGCAGCGAGTAGGTCTGCTCGCGGTAAAGACCGGCAAGCACATTATCAAGCACGCTCATGCCGCTGAAAAGGCGGATGTTCTGGAACGTGCGCGCAATGCCTGCCTGATTCGCCTGAATGGTGCTGTATGTGTTGATATCGCGCTGGTTGAGCAATATAGTACCGCTTGTGGGGTGGTATACCTTTGTCAGCAGATTGAAGAGCGTGGTTTTGCCTGCGCCGTTAGGACCGATAAGGCCGGATATCTCGCTGCGGCCTATTGTGAGATTGACATCGTCCACGGCCTTGAGACCGCCGAACTGTATGCCGAGGTGGCGCGTTTCAAGCACCGGAGTCTTATCCAGATCGCGCTTGGTGAGCAGCGCGTTGTCGTTTACTACTCTGATAAGATCAGCCATTGTGAGCGTCCTCCTTTGCTTCCTTGTTTGCTTTGTTTTCGATAAGGTCCCTGACGGGCGCGGCGAACTTGGCAAAAAGATCCCTGCCGCTCTGGGACTGCGTTATCAGCATCACGGCGATGAGCAGCACGGCATAGATAAGCATCCTGTAATCGCCGACGGCTCTGAGCTTTTCGGGAAGCACAGTGAGCAGTATTGCCGCTATGAACGAGCCGCGGATATTGCCCATACCGCCCATGACAACAAAGCAAAGAATGAGGATGGATGTGTTGAAGTTGAACTTACTCGGCGCGACGGAGGCGTAGTTCATGACGTAAAGCGTTCCTGCCATGCCGGTGAGAAACGCGGAGGTGACAAATGCGATCATTTTGAATTTGCTTGCCGAAAGACCGATACTCTCCGCAGCGATGCGGTTATCGCGGACGGCGGTTATTGCGCGTCCCGTGCGGGAATCCATGAGATTCTGCACGATGAAAAGGGTAAACATCACGAGCAGAAAGCCGATGAAGAATGTGGAAAGCTTGGTGTTTCCTGTAACGCCCATAGGGCCGTTCAGCACGTTCACGGCACCTTCGCCCATTGCAAGCGACTGCCCGAAGCTGAAATGCCAGCCCTCGTTATCATAGCCGAGATAGACGCAGTTCACGATATTTTTAATGATCTCCCCGAAGGCAAGGGTGACGATGGCGAGATAGTCGCCGCGCAGTCTGAGGACGGGGATGCCGATGAGAAAGCCGAAGATACCGGCAGTGACGCCGCCGCAGAACATACTGAGTATGAGACGGACGGCCTCATTGGAAACGCCGGAGAAAAGCTGGCAGAACACAACGCCGGAAAACGCGCCTATGCTCATGAAGCCCGCGTGGCCGAGACTGAGGTCGCCGCTGAAGCCGACAACGACGTTGAGCGCGATAGCGGTCGTGATATAAACGCAGACGGGAACGAGCTGCCCTCTCATGGAGCGGCTGAGATGACCGGTGGAGGAGAGCGTCTGGAACAGCGCGAAAAGCACGATGACAAGCGCGTAGTTGATAAGGCACTGTCTGGTATATTTTTTCATTTTCATCTTTTCCACCTCAGACCTTCTCACGTTCCGCCGTGCCGAGCAGACCGGACGGCTTTACGAGCAGTACGATGATCAGAACCGCGAATACAATGGCGTCGGACAGCTGCGTTGAGATGTACGCCTGCGCGAATTTCTCGATTATGCCGAGCAGAAGCCCGCCGAGAAATGCGCCGGGGATGGAGCCGATGCCGCCGAAGACCGCAGCGGTAAACGCCTTGATGCCGGGCATGGAGCCTGTAGTCGGCATAAGCGTAGAATAAGAGGAGCAGAGCAGTACGCCTGCCACTGCCGCGAGCGCGGAGCCGATGGCAAAGGTTGCGGAGATGGTGGAGTCAACGTTGATGCCCATGAGCTGGGCGGCTGCTTTATCCTCGCTGCATGCGCGCATGGCTTTGCCGAGCTTTGTTTTCTGCGTAAGATAAGTAAGCGCCGCCATGATGACGATGCACACAAGGACGGTGACGATCGCCTCGCCGGAGATGTTGAGCCTGCCGTCGAAAAGGCTTATGCCGCTGAAGCCGACAAGGGAAGAATACACCCTTGGGTTGGAAGACCATACGAGCATTGCGCCGTTCTGCAAAAAATAGCTGACGCCGATAGCGGTGATGAGTACGGCCAGAGACGCGGAGTTTCTGAGCGGCTTGTACGCGAGACGCTCTATAACGATGCCGAGAGCGGTGCAGACGAGGCATGCGGCAAGCACGGAGACGACAGGGGGAAGACCGAAGGAATTTGCCGCGAAGTAAGAGATATAGCCGCCGACCATAATAATATCGCCGTGCGCAAAGTTAAGCATTTTCGCAATGCCGTAAACCATGGTATAGCCGAGTGCGATTATTGCATAAACGCTGCCGAGGCTTATTCCGTTGATAAGATATGTCAGAAAAGTCATGGGAGTTACCGTCCTTTGTATGTAAGCAGTGCTCATTTTTGACACGCCGGGCAAGGGGGAAGCGTCTGCTTCCCCTTGCCCGTGTAAAAGCTTAGCGGATCACTGCTCGCTGAGCACGTATGCGCCGTCGTGGATAACAACGGCCTTAGGAGCCTTTGAAACCTCGCCGCTGGTGTTCCATGTCATATCGTCGCCGGTCAGACCGCTGTAAGTGAAGCCGCCGGTGAAGCCTGCGATAAGCGCGTCGCACAGATCTTCGGCGCTCATGCTGCCGTCAAGACCGTTTTCGGTGCATACATTGTAGACAGCCCATACGCAGTCGTAAGCGTCTGCTGCGAACTGATTGGGAACGTCGCCGCAAGCGGCTTCGTACTTTTCAACAAAGCTCTTTGTGAGATCGTCGGATGCGTCTGCGGAGAAAGGAGTGAGCAGGTATGCGCCCTCGGCAAGCTCGGTGTTGAAGCCCTCAAGCGCAAGCAGACCGTCCATGCCGTCAACGCCGAAGTACTTGACGTCCCAATTCATTGCAGCGCACTGGTTCATGATAACGGAGATCGGGGTGTAGTAGATGGGGAGGAAGAGCATGTCAGCGCCGGCATCGCGGGCGGCAGTGAGCTGAGAGGAGAAGTCGGTTGCGGAATCGTCGGTGAAGGTGCCGGTGTAGACAATGTTAAGACCCTTTTCGGCTGCCTCGGAGACGAACTTCTCATAGATACCGGTGGAATATGCATCGCCGTTGTTGTAGATGACGGCGATAGCATCGCTCAGACCGTTTGCGGAGATGTAGTCGGCGGAAGCGACGCCCTGGTTAGGATCGCTGAAGCACATCTGGAAGACATTGGTCTTGCCCTCGGTGACGGTGGGGGAGGAGGCGGACGGGGTCAGGACGAAGATGTGATCAGCGGCAGCCTCTGCTGCAACTGCGGCGCAGGGAGTGGAGGTAACGGTGCCGATAAGAACCTGCATACCCCAGTCCATCAGATTGCCGTATGCATTGACGGAAGTTTCGGCGTCGTGCGCGTCATCCTGGAAGTTAAGCTCAAACTGTACGCCGCCGAGAGCGTTCACCTCGTCAACGGCGATCTTCATTGCGGTTTCAACAGCCTTGCCGTAGATAGCGGCGGGGCCGGTAACGGGGCCGATGCCGCCGATTTTGATCGCTTCATCTGCGGCAAATGCGGAAGAGCCGCACAGTGCGAATACGGACACCATCATTGCGACGGCGAGAACCATAGACAAAACCTTTTTCATAGTCATTTACTCCTTGATTTCATTTTTTAGCAATTTTTGCGCCTGCCGCGTGCCGTACCCCGGCCGAAGGAGGCACGCGGCAAATATATACAAAAAAACGGTTCCGCCCAGAAGCGGAACCGTTTTGTATATAACCGATCAACAGTTATCCGAAATACGGTTTTCCACCTGCGGGCAATTGAAAAGCATCAATAATAAGGCGTATTGCGAGAGCAAGTACGGCAAGCATTATAATAATGCATATTATTATGCTAAGGCAGTCTCGCATGATATACGCCATGCCCATAACAGCAAAAATGGACATCAGAACACTGATGCCCATAACTATAACGACAGAAGAAGCGGAGGAGCACTGAGAGCATGCGGAAGAAGCCTCTTCACGACAAACGGAAGAAGATACAGCACAGTCAAAACCCTTGGTAAAACTATACATATTCTCGGCTCCTTTCTTGTGTACTTTCCACAAGCTTTGCTTGTTGGGTGCAATGTACCACCGTTTTTTTAATTTGTCAATGCTGTTTTTCGTCTTTATTTTACATTCTGTTGTATTGTACAAGCGCACATGTGACTGTGTATATTATTTTGTCACTTTTGCGGAAGCGGTTATACACAAAATGAATGATCAAAAGCTGCTTTGTATATCGGAACCTCACTTGAAATATCAGCTTGTCAAAAAAGTCCTGTAAGGACTTTTTTGACCGCGCTCTCGGCGGCGGTTTATCCAATTTGAGGCGGGCCTTGCCCCCTAAAGCTCCCCCGCTGCTCTGTTATATGACTTTAAAACATGGTTTTTTGAGAGTCTGCTTTATATATACGATGTTGCAGATAATACTTCCTGAGTGCTTTTTGACGTATTCGTCAAACTCGCCTCTGGAAATATAATACATACGTCCCCATGAGGAGACGCGGATGTGCGTATCGTCAAGGGCGGTTGCGGTCATGAAGTGAGCGCGCACCGAACCGCTTGGACGAAAAGTCCCGTCCGGCAGCTTTGTGTACAGCCTGAGCCGCTCCCTGCCCCAGATTTTAGGAAAATTCGCCCCGACGGAAAAAATGACCGGAATATCGCGGCGCAGCATATCCTCGCAGCGCTGCCACAGCTTTCCGCCGGTAAAGCACCACAGCGCGGTCATTTCGCCGCCGTAAAGCCGCATAAACAGGTCAAGCCCCGCGGCAAGCATAACGCCGTTTATTCCTCTTGACGGGATGAGCGGGAAAAACCGACGGCTGAGCCATGCCAGAAGTCTGCGGTAGTCTGCGATCGGGATCGCGCCATCTTCCGGCAGGGCTTTCAGAAGCGGACAGCCGAGAGGGGAATGGTATCTGTGCAGGTATATGAGCAGATCGGCGGCCGCAGCGACGCCGCAGCCGCAGTTTCTTATATTCTTGTTGTCGGACAGCATCTGGCTCCCGCCGTAGGTTCTCCCGTCAACGGAGCATATTTCATGCTTCAAAGCGGTCTCGTCCATACATCCGCACCCCCCTTTTTCCTTAAAAGTATAATCTTATTTTGCAGACTTTACAATAAAGATTTGACATCCACCGGCAAAGGGTTATAATTGGGACAGACGACAGAAAATAAGGCAATTGACTATATAAAAATGAAAAGGGGATATGATCATGCTGGACTTTTTGCGGCAGGAAGGTATAGACGAGGAAATAATCGGCAAGGTAGAAAAGTTCCGTAAAAAATATCCGACGGATGAGGCGGCGGAGTACCGCGTGCCGAAGCCGAAATACAAATATTACGGAAAGGACGTGTGGGAGCAGGCGCTGACGGCGCTCCTCTCCGGGGAAAATATTCTGCTTGTAGGCCCCAAAGCAACAGGCAAAAACGTACTTGCGGAAAACCTCTCAGCAGTCTTCGGCCGTCCGCAGTGGGATATATCCTTTTATCTCAATACGGATGCCGCTTCTCTTATCGGCACGGATACCTTCAAAAACGGCGAGGTCACGCTGAGACACGGCCCTGTTTACTGCTGTGCGGAAATGGGCGGCTTCGGCGTGCTTGACGAGATAAACATGGCGAAGAACGAGTCGCTTTCCGTGCTCCATGCTACGCTTGACTTCCGCCGTATCATAGACGTTCCGGGGTATGAGCGCATTACGCTTGCCCCCTGCACGCGCTTTATCGCCACGATGAACTACGGCTACGCCGGCACGAGGGAGCTTAACGAGGCTCTTGCGTCGCGCTTTATGGTCATAAATATGCCTGTTATTTCCGAAGAAAACCTCACAAAGCTGATGCTTGAGGAGTATCCTACGCTTAAAGCCGTATACGCCGAGGAGCTTTCAAAGCTGTTCCAGGAGATACGCAAGAAGTGCGACAGCGCGGAAATTTCCACAAAGGCGCTTGATCTGCGCGGGCTGCTTGCCTCGGTGCTGCTTGTCGGGCAGGGGCTTACTCTCGGTCAGGCGCTGGAGATGGGCATAACCAACAAGAGCTTTGACATGTTTGAGCGAAGCCTTGTACAGGATATCATATCCGCACGTATTGACGCAAAACTCGGAAAAAACGAGCTGTTTGAAAGCAAATGAAAGAGATAAGCGAGCTGCAAATCAAAAGAGCAGTCAATATAATATGGAACAGTGCTAAGGACTACACCTTTACACCGGATTTCAAGGCTTTTGACGAGGACGGCAGCGCGGATCTGTATTGGAACTGCATAATCGGTGCGGTGCGCAGGCATTATGAGTACGGCAAGCTTGAAACGCTGCTGAGGATCTTCGGACAGTACGAGGACGCGGAGCTGTATCAGTCGCTTTTCTGGCTGGGGCTTGAAAACTGCACCTATTATAAGGAGCTTCCGGAAAGACCGGCGCTTGCGCGCCTGAGACGGGAATACGCGGAAAAATTTGTTGCGCAGTTTCCGGGCGGCGACGGGTATCATCTTTTTGAAGCGATTGCCTCCGCTCATTATTCACGTGCCTTAGGGCGCGAGGTGAAAATGAACGGGTACGATATGAAGCTGCTGGATGAACTGGAATTTTCGCCGGATATGAGTACCGATGAGATAGTGCGGCGCACGGAAGAAATGTTTGGCCGCTGGTTTCAGATACGTATGGAGGAGCGAAAGAAGGAGCGGAAATTCTTCATACCGGGGCTGAGGCGGCGCAAGGCTTCAAACAAGGAAAGCCGCATAAAAAAATTCGGCATTGGCTATGCGGAGCATCCGCATAATATCTATAATTCAAAAGCCGACAGTGAGCAGCCCGACCGCCAGCTCAATACCAAAATGAGCGAGAAGGAGCTGCGCGCATTCATGGAGACAAAGTACGGGCGGCCGGCATTTTCCGAGAACGACATGATGCATGCGGAACGCACGCTCTGCCGCAAGGGGCATAATAACTGCCATCTGCACTTTACTTATGGCGAGCGGGTAAACGCTTCCGAGATACATAACGGCTTTGAAGCTCTCGAAAGGCAGCGCGAGGCCGAACAGATAGAGAGAAACAGACGTTCCTATAACAAAAATATTGCACAGAACCGCATAACGATAGCCAAGCTTGCCGATAAGATACAAAACTCCGTGCTGCTGCACTTGCAGCCGTCGCCGGTCAGGGCGAACAGCGGCGCGCTTATCGGCGGCAGAGTATGGCGGGCGGCGATGCTGAACGACGAAAAGGTGTTCAAGAAGAACGAGCAGGATAATATGGGCGATCTCAGCGTGGACATCCTGCTTGACGCCTCAACGTCGCAGAAGAGCCGGCAGGAGATCGTATCCGCGCAGGGCTATATGATAGCCGAGAGCCTCACAAGATGCAATATCCCGTGCAGGGTAATGTCGTTCTGCTCCATGACGGGGTACACGATACTGCGTATTTTCAGAGACTATAATAAACCGGCGGATAACGCAAAAATATTTGAGTATGTCTCAAACGGCTGCAACCGCGACGGACTTGCGATCGCCGCGGCGCATTATCTCATGAACAAAACCGCGGCAAGCCACAAGCTGCTCATAATCCTCTCCGACGTAAAGCCGAACGATGTTATTAAAATACAGCGCCGCGAGGGGCAGGAGCCGGAGCAGTACAGCGGGCAGGCGGGGATAGACAATACCGCCTTTGAGGTCAGACGCGCCCGCGCCGACGGGATATCGGTGCTGTGCGTTTTCACCGGCAGCGACGAGGACGTGCCGTCCGCCAAGCTTGTCTATGACAGGGATTATGCCAGAATAAGAAGCCTTGACAAGCTTGCCGATACCGTAGGCATGCTCATACAGAACCGCATAAAAAATCTTTAAAAATTCATCCGGCGGAAGAATCTTTTCTTCCGCCGGATGAACGTTTATCTGATTATTTTGCCGTTATCAAGGCATATTGCGTCAGAGCCTTGCTACGCCGTCGCGCCTTGCCGCGTCCGCGACTGCCTTTGCGACCGCGCCGCAGACCTCTCCGTCAAACGGGGAGGGCAGAACATGATCGGATGCAAGCTGCGCAACGTTCACAAGCTCTGCCAGCGCATAGGCGGCGGCTATCTTCATGTTTTCGGTGATGTCGCTTGCGCGTACATCAAAAGCGCCGCGGAAAACGCCGGGGAAAGCGAGAACGTTGTTTATCTGGTTGGGATAATCGCTGCGCCCCGTGCCGACGACCGACGCGCCCGCCATGCGTGCCAACTCCGGACGAATTTCCGGATTGGGATTTGCCAGCGCGAAGATAAAAGGCGCGTCGGCCATTGTCCGTATCATTTCAACCGTGAGGATATCGGCCTTTGAAACGCCGATAAATACGTCGCTTCCGGCGAGCGCGTCTTCAAGCGTTCCGCTCCTGCCCTCGCGGTCTGAAAGCTCTGCCATCTCTTCCTTTGCCCAGTTCATGTTTTCCTTGCGCTCTTTGCAGATGATGCCGTGAGAATCGACAAGAAACAGGTCGTTTACGCCGAGGTTGAGCAGCATTTTGCTTATTGCCGTGCCTGCGGCGCCCGCGCCGTTTACGACGATGTTCAGGCCTTTTATGCGCTTGCCTGTAAGACGGCAGGCGTTTATGAGCGCGGCGGAAACGACGATAGCGGTTCCGTGCTGATCGTCGTGGAAAACCGGAATATCGAGGGCTTCTTTGAGCCTTCGCTCTATCTCAAAGCAGCGCGGGGCGGAAATGTCCTCAAGGTTTATCCCGCCGAAGGATGGAGCGATGTTTATGCAGGTTCTGATTATTTCCTCCGTGTCCTGTGTGGCAAGGCATATCGGGAAACAGTCTACACCGCCGAAGCGCTTGAAAAGAAGGGCTTTCCCCTCCATGACGGGCAGACCGGCGATGCCGCCTATATTGCCAAGCCCGAGTACCGCCGAGCCGTCGGAAACAACGGCGCACATATTCCCTTTGAATGTATATTTATACGCAAGGGACGCATCCTTTGCGATCTCCCTGCAAGGCTCGGCAACACCGGGCGTGTAGGCAAGGGAAAGGTCGTCGCTGCTTTCAAGCGGCACCTTGCCGACGGTTTCAAGCTTGCCCCTGTTGTCTGCGTGGAGCGCAAGCGCCTTTTCACGAATTTCAGATTTATCCATGTCTGTACTTCTCCTGTCCGATTTTGTATAGGTCGTTTCCATAGCAGTCGAGCACTGCCGTACACGGAAAATCGACCACCTCAAGCTTGTATACCGCCTCCGCGCCAAGCTCCGGAAAGGCGATGACCTCCGCCTTTTTTATGCTGTCGCTTATGAGCGCGCCCGCACCGCCTATCGCGGCAAAATAGCAGCAGATGTTCTTCATCATGCTTTCTTTTACGGCATCGCTGCGTTTGCCTTTGCCTATCATGCCTTTAAGCCCAAGCTCCATAAGCATAGGAGCGTATGCGTCCATGCGCCCGCTTGTGGTCGGCCCTGCCGAACCGATGACCTGACCGGGCTTCGCCGGACACGGACCGGTGTAATATATGACCGCGCCGTTCAGGTCAAAAGGGAGCTTTTCTCCGCGTTCTATCATGCGCATGAGATAAAGGTGAGCCTCGTCACGGCCGGTGTATACCGTCCCGGACAGCAGCACCCTGTCGCCTGCACGGAGCGATTTTACTGTATCATCATCCAGCGGCAGCCGGATTTTTCTGACTGCATTTTGCATATTTATTCCTTCAATGTTAATATAAGCTGTGTTAAATAACTACGCTTTTGTGTCTTGCGGCGTGGCACTGTATATTCACCGCCACTGGGAGACTTGCAAGGTGTACGGGGTGCGTCAGTATATGCACGGCAAGGGCGGTCTGCGTTCCGCCGAAGCCCTGCGCCCCTATGCCGAGCGCATTAACCGCCGACAGAACCTCCTCCTCGAATACGGCAATGTCTGCGTCGGGATTATGCTGCCCGACCTCGCGGCAAAGCGCTTTTTTCGCCAGCAGCGCCGCCTGCTCCATGGTTCCACCCACGGCGCAGCCGATTATTATCGGCGGACACGGGTTGCTTCCGGCGCGCTCTACGGTATCGACGATGAACTTTTTGACGCCGCTGCGCCCCTGCGACGGGGTGAGCATACCAACGGCGGACATATTTTCCGACCCGCCGCCCTTTGGACACACGGTTATTTTAAGCCTGTCGCCGGGAACAAGCTCAATATGGCAGATTGCCGGTGTGTTGTCGCCGCGGTTGACCCTTTCGCCAAGCACATTGTCCTGGGAGCTTTTGCGCAGATAGTTTTTTGTGTACCCGCGTGCAACGCCGGCGTCCATTGCCGATTGAAAATCGCCGCCGGTGATATGCACGTCCTGACCCATCTCCACGAAGAACACGGCAAGCCCCGTATCCTGACATATCGGCATTTGCCGTGCGGCGGCAATGTCGGCGTTTTTTAGAATATCGCCAAGAATATCCCGGCAAAGAGGGGACTGCTCCTTTTCACGTGCGCTTTCAAGCGCACGGCGCACATCTGCCGGCAGGAAACAGTTTGCTTCCGCCGCAAGCCTTTCCACGGCGGAGGAAATCTCGGAAACGTCTATTTCGCGTACATTCATACAGCTCCTCCATTTACCGTTCCGGCGCGTTAACCGACGGCATCGCTGAAAACTCTGAGGGCGTTTTTGCCGCAGATAAGCTCGATCTCATCGTCGGTAAAACGGTCTGACATTGCGTCTATGAGCGCGGGAAGTCCCGCGTAATCGGAAAAATCGAGCGTACAGTCTATCCCGTCAAAGTCGGAACCCAAGGCAAGCGCTTCGATGCCCGCCTTGTTCCGGATATGCTCCATATGGCGGACAATATCGCCTGCGGTCGTATGATCGCTGTCCTTTACAAGAAACTGCGAATAGAAATTCACGCCGACAACGCCGCCGCATTCGCCGATCGCATGCAGCTGGCTATCGGTGAGATTGCGGCTGTGATCGCACAGGGCGCGTGCGCAGGAATGAGAGGCGATGAAGGGCTTTTTGCTTGTCTTTGCCACGTCCCAGAAGCCGCCCTCGCTCAGATGCGATACGTCCACGATTATGCCAAGCTCATTCATGCGCTGCACCGCCTCAAATCCAAAAGGTTTAAGCCCTTTCCGGTGCTCAGCGGCGTCGGATGAGTTCGGGAAGCCCACGGAGTTTTCGTAGTTCCATGTGAGCGCGGCTATCCTCACGCCCTTTTCAAATATTTCATCCACACGTCCGATTTTCCCATCAAGGAGTACACAGTCCTCAAGCGTAAGCAGCGCGGACACTTTTCCCGCCTCGATGTTCCTGCGTATATCACCTGTGCAGCGAACCTGACCTATGCGCTCCCCGTTATCCCGCATTTCCCTCAGAAAGACCGAGTACATACTGTTGAAAAGCTCATACGGCGGCTGTGTCACGCCGTGGCGCACCGCGGAGTCGTAGGTCGGCAGGAAAAGCGCGAAGCTCTGCACGCCGCGGCCGCATTTTTCAAGCTTTGCAAGATTTATGTGTCCGTCCCATGAGCAGAGGGTTTTGTTTTCAAGATACAAATACAGCATGGTGTCGCAGTGCAGATCAAAAATAAACGGTGTCTTCATATTATATATAGTGTGACCTCCTTGGATAATTTGCGCTGACCGAAAGCTTCCGGTCATTCTATGCCGAAAAGCCTTTTCCCGTTTTCCGTGGTTATCCGGCAGATGCTTTCAAGGCTTTCGCCCTTTACCTCCGCAATCTTTGCGGCAATGTATTCAAGATTTGCGGAGTTGTTTCGCTTTCCGCGCAGCGGTACGGGGCTGAGATAAGGACTGTCGGTTTCGATCAATATTCTGTCAAGCGGGCATATCTCAAGCACTTCAAGTGTTTTCCGTGCGTTTTTATATGTGACCGGTCCGTCAAAGCCAAGGTACCAGCCCATTTTCAGAAGCTCCTTTGCCATTTCCGCACTGCCGGAGTAGCAGTGGAAAACACCGCGCAGGTCTCTGACGCTTTTTACGATCTCCATGCTGTCGCCGTGCGCTTCGCGGTCGTGGACAATAACAGCCTTGCCGAGCCTTGCTGCAAGCTCAGCCTGACGGAGGAAAAGCTCCTTCTGCTCGGTTTTGCGCGTGTCGTCCCAATAGTAATCAAGCCCGATCTCTCCTATTGCCGCGCATTTCGGATGGGAAGCAAGCCGTCCGATCTCTGACAGCGCGGCCTCGGTATAATCGTCAAGCTCTTCGGGGTGAATCCCGACGGCGGCATATACAAACGGGTGCGTTTCGGCAAGCAGGATGGCTTTCCTGCTGCTTTCAAGCGTACAGCCGGGGTTTATAATAAGCTCAACGCCGCTTTTGTACAGATTCTCCAGAAGCGCGTCTCGGTCGGCCTCAAAGGCTTCGTCGTCATAATGTGCGTGGGTGTCAAAATACATCTTCTGCATCTCCGTTAATGTACTGACACGTATTATAGCGCTTCATATGAAATTTGTGAAGTTTTAAATCAGCTTCCCGCCGGACAATACGGAAAAACCGGCGGGATACAGGCATTTATTTGAAAAAATTGCTTGACTTTCCGCAAAAAGAGGATATAATTATTAAGCCTGTAAATTTGAGACGGGCATCCTTGCTCCCATTAGGGGGCCATCAGACCAGAAGGAGGTGCGATTATGGCAAAAGCAAGTGAGAAGTACGAAGTAATGTACATTATCAACCCCAACTTCACTGAGGAAGAGACCGCAGCGATAGTTGAGAAATTCAAGGCACTTGTTGAGGCAAATGGTACTCTTGACGAGATGGAGGAGATGGGTAAGCGCAAGCTGGCTTACGAAATCAACTACATTTCTGAGGGCTACTACGTGCTGATGAAGTTCACCAGCGGAGCTGAATTCCCCGCAGAGCTTGACCGTGTTCTTGGCATTACCGACGGTATTCTGCGTCGCCTGATTACCATGCGTGCAGAGTAAGGAGATGGGATATGCTTAATCACATTGTACTCATGGGTCGTCTGACCCGTGACCCCGAAGTGAGGTACACCCAGTCACAGATCCCGGTCGCTTCTTTCGCCGTCGCGGTTGACCGTGATTATTCCGGTCGTGACGGCGCCGAGAAACAGACCGATTTTATCAATTGCACCGCGTGGCGTTCCACTGCGGAGTTTATCGGCAAGTATTTTCATCAGGGCAGCATGATAGTTGTTTCCGGCCGTCTCCAGTCCCGCAAATATCAGGATCGCGACGGCAACAACCGCACTGCCTATGAAGTGGTTGCAGATAATGTCTACTTCGGCGAGAGCAAGCGCGACAGCAGCAATTCCGGCAGCTACAACACCAACAGTTACGGCAGCCAGCCCACCTACGGCAACGATTATGCCCCCAAGAGCTCCGCTCCCACGGGCGGCTTTGCTGAGCTGGATGACGGCGACGGTGAACTGCCTTTCTAAAATAATTACAGGAGGATACAGCTTTGGCTTTCGATAAGAACAATCCCAAGAACCGCAAGCGCAGAAAAGTTTGCCAGTTCTGTGTTGATAAGGCAACCTCTATCGACTATAAGGACACTGCAAAGCTCCGCCGTTACGTCTCCGAGCGCAGCAAGATCCTGCCTCGCCGCACTACCGGTGTTTGCGCAATGCATCAGCGTGAGCTCACCGAGGCTATCAAGAGAGCGCGTCAGATAGCTCTTATGCCTTACGTGACCGACTGATCACACGAAGAATCAACTGCCAGCCTTTCGGCTGGCAGTTTTTGCTTTATATTATCAGCTTTATATTATTAATAGAAGGCCTGCGGTTTCGAAGGCAAGCAGGGCGGCAAGAATATATATGAGATGCATTTTCCATTTGTCCCTTACGGCGGCCGAGGCGGCGCAGCCGTATGCCGCTTCTCTTGCCTGACGCAGAAGCTCTGCCGAGGAAAGCGGCTGACTTGTATAGTAGTCGTCCCTGAGCATGAAGATCGCTTCGGTGAAAATATCGTTGGGCGCTTTGACTACTATCACGTTGCGTGCATTTCCCCTCAATACCGTGCGGCGCGGTTCACTGCGCTTTGCCGAGGCGCGCAGAGAAAACAGCTTTTCTTTTATCCTGTCTATCATACGCGTTCCTCCACTCTGACCGCAACTACCGTCATATCGTCGTTCGTGCCGTAAAGCCGCTCCGCTTCCTTGAGCGCCGAGCGGGCGAGCGCTTTCATATCCTCAAAGCCCTTGCTCAGAAGCGCCTTGAGCCACTCATCCTCCGTGCCGGCGATAACGCCGTCGGAAGCAATGACGGCGGTCGCGCCGGGGTGCAGGCGCATATGCACAAGATCCGGAGAGACGCCTTCCCCGTTGCCGAGACAGGCCGCGATGCTTTCGCCCTTTATACGCTTGATGCTTTTCCCGCTGCATACGTAGGAGGGCGCCGCACCGTATTTATAAAAGCAGGTGTCGCCGGTGAACAGATCGACGCACATCAGATCGACCGTGGCATATCCCCAACTGTCGTTTGAGCGCAGCAGCATAACGGAATTGAGGATCTTCATGGCAGCCGCCGGGTCAACGCCGGAGCGCAGGAATTTTTCAAGTATCTCCACCACCTGGTTGCTGTCGCGTGCCGCATCGTCACCGGTACCCATGCCGTCGGATAGAATGACGCACAGCACGCCTGCATCGGTTTTGAAATATGTGCCTTTGTCGCCGCTTACCTTTTCGCCGCGCTTTTTCATCGCCGCGATGCCGACCGACACAGCGAACGGTTCCGCCTCAATAAGGCTGAGCTTTGCACAGCCGTCGGGCGTATCCGTCGGGGCGCTCAGCCGCACGCCGACGACGGACGAAAGCTTTTCAATATAGTTTTCGGTTCTGAGAAGCCGCCTGAGCTGTCTGCTCTCGATAGTCACGCGTGTTCTGCCGCCGCCGTCGCGGTATACGGCGGTCTGCGCCTCGACGTCAAGACTGTTGAGGAAGCGGATGAGACGCCGCTCCGCAAGGGGATCGGAGCCGTTTGCACTGCCCAGCTCGTCCGCGACAGAGCCGAGTATGCACGATATTTCGTTGTACTGCGACCATGCGACGGCTCTGTTTTCCTTGAGACGCGCTGCAAGCTGCCGCCGGTATGTGAACGAGCGCAGCTCACCGTTTACCGCATCGACAAATTCCTTGAGCGAGCCGCAGCTTTCACGGAAGAAGCCCGGCAGATCGCCTGCGTCGAGAGCGCCTTTTTCGTTCATGGCGGCTGTGGCGTCATTCATCGCCGAGAGCGTGTCCATATATTGACTGTTCCAGCAGCGGTTTTTGTCTTTGCACCTTATGCATACCCTGTCGGCGGCTCTGTCGAAAACCTTTGCTATATTTTCGCTGTTGAACGGCTCTTCGACATTGCGCCTTACGGTCTCATAAAGCGTTCCGTATGCCTCGCTGAGATTTTTTACCCTGCCTGCGGCAAACCTGCGAAGTCCGGAATCCCCGCCGCCGCGCTCGACGGATTGAAGGCGAAGCCCCGTCTGGTTGATAAGGCTTGCCGGAAGCACCATAAATATGACCGAGGCGCAGAAATTTTCAAACAGTGCGCTTATGTATATTTCCGTGTCCCATGCGCAGATGACCGCCAGCGCTCCTGCCAGAATGAACGACAGCGTGAAAAAGAGCCGTCCGCTTTTCCCGAACACGCCCGAAAGAAGCCCCGAGAAAGCGTAGCACATTGTGTAAAACGGCGCGCCCATGCCAGTGACGTCCATCGCCATGCCGAGCACCGTGCCGACCGCCGCGCCAGTGAGCATACCGCCCCTTGCGGCGGAAGCCATAACTATAAGCAGCGCCAGAACTCTGCCGACGGATATCGTGGAGAACACCAGCACACTTGAAAACGCCATCAGCGAGCCGGCCACCATTATCATCACGGCAATGCTGTGCTTAAGCTCCGCACTCTCTGTAACGCGCAGATCGTTTGAAAGAGCCTCCTTAAAAAAGTATGTGCAGCCGAATGCGGCGGCGGTTTCGAGGAAAAGTTTGGCGTACAGTATAAGCGAAGCCTCCGCAGAGGTAATGCGGGAGAGAAAGCCCGTGACCGCCATAACGGCCGCCGAGGCGCAGGGCATGAAAAACTCCTGCCGGTATATCCTGACCTCCTGAAAAACGAAGGCTATCGTGTATACGAGCACTGAGGCAGCTATGTACCGTATGCCCCATTCAAACCCGCCGCTCAAAAGATAGCCGAGCGAGGCGCCGAGCAGTGAAAATACACCGGATAATCCGGGACCGGAACACGCCACCATTGCCATGCCCAGCGGCGCGCCGTCCTCAAGTATCCTTGCGCACGCCATCAACATTCCCATCCCCATGTAGATGACGCAGCGGAACACGAGATAAAACCGCGTGTCTATGCTGTGTCTGAAAAATCCACCACGGGGAAAAATCAACCTCCCGCGCCCTTCAAGCTCCATTTTTATCCTCCTTGCGGTTTACATAAGATACGATAATTATAGTTATGTAATTCAAAGAAGCCTGTCGCACTGTGCTGTAATTTATAATCATATTAAGTGTTTTATTGTCCCATGCCTGACCGGAGCTTTGCAGCGCTCAGAGCGCCCTGCCGGATCGCCGCTATTATATCTTTTCCGTATCGTACAACGCACATTATATGTATTTTATAAATGAGACGTTTTGCTATATAATACAAAATGTTGTTAATTTTGTTTTTCGGAGGCGTAATATGTCAAATTGTGCGGTTGTTGGTATTAATTGGGGCGACGAAGGCAAGGGCAGAATGGTAGACCTGCTGACGGAAAAATACGATATTGTCGTGCGCTTTCAGGGCGGCGGCAACGCCGGTCATACCGTCGTGAACGAAAAGGGCAAATTTGCCCTGCATCTGCTTCCGTCCGGCATTTTCAGAGACGGCGTTGTGAACATCCTCGGCAACGGCGTTGCGCTTGACGCCGAAAACCTTATGAAAGAGATAAAAACGCTCACCTCTCAGGGAATTTCCATTACACCGGAGAATCTCAAGATAAGCGACAGGGCGTCGCTTCTTCTTCCGTGGCACAGAGAGCTTGACGAGCTTGAGGAGCAGAGACTGAAGGATAAAAAATACGGCTCCACCAAGCAGGGTATTGCACCGTTCTACTCCGATAAGTATCAGAAAAAGACTGTTCTTGCCGGGGAGCTTTTCTATCCGCAGGGACTGCGTTCGCATCTGCGCGAGCTGCTTGAGTGGAAGAACCTCATCATTGAGGGCGTCTACGGCGGAACGCCGTGGACGATGGAGCGCCTTGAGCAGTGGGTGGATGAATACTGCACGGCGATAAAGCCCTATATCTGCGACACCATGACCTATCTGCGCGAGTCGCAGAAGGCCGGGAAAAAGGTGCTTTTTGAAGCTCAGCTCGGTTCTTTGAGGGATCTTGACTGCGGAATATACCCCTACACCACTTCCAGCAACACCACCGCCGCATATGCGCCCGTCGGCGCGGGCTGTCCGTCCGTTAAGATCGGCGATGTCGTCGGCATAGTAAAGGCGTACTCGACCTGCGTCGGAGAAGGACCCTTTGTAAGCGAGATGTTCGGTCCGGAAGCCGAGGCACTGCGCGAGGCGGGCAGCGAATACGGCGCAAAGACCGGCAGACCCAGACGCGTCGGCGCGTTCGACGCGGTTGCAACGCGTTACGGAGTTGAGGTTCAGGATGCAACAGAGATTGCATTGACCAAGCTTGATGTGTTAAGCTATATGAAAGCTATCCCCGTATGCACCGCCTATGAAATAAACGGCGCCGAAACTGATAAATTCCCGTTCCCGTCCCAGCTCCGGTACGCAAAGCCCGTCATAAAATACTTTGACGGTTGGGGAACGGATATTTCTTCCGTCAAGAGATGGGAAGACCTTCCCAAAGAAGCAAGGGAATATGTCGAGTATATAGAAAAGGCGATCGGCTGCCCGATCACATACGTTTCGGTCGGCGCGGAAAGGGACAGCATAATAATCAGAAAGGCATGAGCAAATGACAGACACATATCAGTCTCCCTTTTCCGGCAGATACGCGTCAGAGGAGATGCAGCGCCTCTTTTCCTCCGATACCCGCTATACCACATGGCGCAGGCTGTGGCTCTCCCTTGCAAAGGCGGAGAAAGCCATGGGGCTTGATATAAGCGGCAGTCAGATAAAAGCCCTTGAGGATAATGTTGACAGCATCGATTATGACTGTGTGCGCGAGCGTGAACGCAAGGTACGCCACGATGTAATGGCGCATATCTACGCCTACGGGAAGGCGGCGCCCGAGGCGGCGGGCATAATCCATCTGGGCGCTACAAGCTGCTTTGTCACCGATAATGCCGACCTTGTCATATACCGCGACGCTTTGAAGCTTGTGCGCGCAAGGCTTCTTTCCGTGTGCGCTTCGCTTGCGGCGTTTGCGGAGAAATACAAGGCGCTTCCGACGCTCGGCTACACGCATTATCAGAATGCCCAGCCCGTCACTGTCGGCAAGCGCGCCTGCCTCTGGCTGTCGGACTTCATAAGCGATCTGGACGAGCTTGACTATGTTGTTTCCTGTATGAAATTCCGCGGCGCACGCGGAACGACAGGCACCGAGGCAAGCTTTATGGAGCTTTTTGACGGCGACGGCGATAAGATCGACCGGATGAACGCCCTTATCGCGGCGGACTTCGGCTTTGATAAATGCTTTGACGTGGTAGGGCAGACCTACCCCAGAAAGCTTGACGGCAGGATACTGAACGTGCTTTCCTCGATCGCGCAGAGCTGCTGCAAAATGGCGAATGATATACGCCTTTTACAGCACGACAGGCAGCTTGAGGAGCCGTTCGGCGACGATCAGGTCGGCTCATCCGCAATGGCGTACAAGCGCAACCCGATGCGCTGCGAGAGGATATGCTCCCTTTCAAGATACCTTATGGCGGACGCGCTCAACGCGCCGATGACGGCGTCGGTGCAGTGGTTTGAAAGAACGCTGGACGATTCCGCGAACCGCCGGATAAGTATGCCGGAGGGCTTTTTGTGCTGCGACAGCATCCTGCGGCTTGCAGACAACGTTGTATCGGGGCTTAAGGTTAATGAAAAGGTGATCGAAAAGAGCATAGATGAGTATCTCCCGTTCATCGCAACGGAGAACATTCTCATGGAGGCGGTCAAAAAGGGCGGCGACCGGCAGCAGCTGCATGAGATCATCCGCCGCTGCTCCATGGAAGCGACGGCGCGGATGAAGGAAGGGCTTCCCTGCGATCTTGCGGAGCGCCTTGTGCATGAAGAGAGTCTCGGGCTTTCGGCGGAGGAACTCAAAACATTGCTTGACGCGAAAAAATTCACCGGCCGCTGTGAGCGGCAGGTAGAAAGCTATCTTGATAAGCTGCGCCCCATTATAGCCGGCGCGGAAATTCAGTCAAAGGAAATAGAAGTATAATGGATAAAATTCTTGTTTTGGATTTCGGCGGGCAGTATAACCAGCTTATCGCAAGGCGTGTGCGCAGTGAGCGGGTGTATGCCGAGATAAAGTCGTATGACGCGATAACCGCCGCCGATATAAAGGCGGCGGGGTACAAGGGCGTTATCTTCACCGGCGGACCCAACAGCGTCTCCGACGAAAACTCCCCGCATTTTGACGCGGCGGTGCTCAGCCTTGGCATACCCGTTCTCGGCATATGCTACGGACATCAGCTCATGGCGTATATGGCAGGCGGAGAGATAGTCTCCGCAATGACCGGCAGCGAGTACGGCAGAACAGAGGTTTATGCCGATAAGTGCGCACTTTTTGAGGGGGTACCGGAAAAAAGCGTTTTCTGGATGAGCCACACCGACTACGTGAAGCGTGTGCCGGAGGGCTTCCGCGTCACGGCGCATACCGACAGCTGCCCCTGCGCCGCTATGGCGGACGAGGAAAGAAAGCTCTACGGTGTGCAGTTCCACCCCGAGGTAACGCACAGCGAGTTTGGACAGACTGTGATCCGGAACTTTATTTTCAAGGTCTGCGGCTGCAAGGCGGATTGGAACGTGGGCGATTTTGCCGAAAGCTCCATTGAAAAATACCGCCGTGAGCTTAAAGGCAAAAAAGTGCTTCTGGCGCTCTCCGGCGGGGTCGATTCCTCCGTCGCGGCGGTGCTGCTGCACAAGGCGATAGGCGACGGTCTCACCTGTGTGTTCGTTGACCACGGCCTTCTGCGCAAGGACGAGGGAGATTATGTCGAATCGCTTTTCAAGGGCAAATTCGGACTTAACCTTATTCGCGTGAACGCACGCGAGAGGTTTCTTGAAAAGCTTGCGGGCGTGACGGAGCCGGAGAAAAAGAGAAAGATAATCGGCGAGGAGTTCATACGCGTTTTTGAGGAGCAGGCGCGCAGAATAGGCGATATCGAGGTGCTTGCCCAAGGAACGATTTATCCTGATGTTGTTGAAAGCGGCAAGGGCAAAGCGGCGACTATAAAGAGCCACCATAATGTCGGGGGACTTCCGGAAAATATGCTGTTTTCCGAAATCGTCGAGCCGCTGAGACTGCTGTTCAAGGACGAGGTAAGGGAGATAGGGCTTAAATTGGGACTGCCGGAAAATATGGTATTCCGTCAGCCGTTCCCCGGCCCGGGACTGGGCGTGCGCGTGATCGGCGAGATCACGGAGGAAAAGCTTGCCATTCTCCGCGAGGCCGACGCGATCTTCCGCGAGGAAATGGCAAAGGGCGGATGCGAAAAGCTTTCCAATCAATATTTTGCCGTTATCACCGATTGCCGCAGTGTCGGCGTCATGGGCGATTTCAGAACCTACGGCTACACGGTTGCACTTCGCGCCGTGACGACTGATGATTTTATGACTGCCGCATGGACGCGCCTGCCGTATGAGGTGCTTGAAGCAGCCTCGAGCCGCATAACCAACGAGGTAAAAAACGTTACCCGCGTCGTGTACGATATCACATCAAAACCGCCCGCAACGGTGGAATGGGAATAAGGGGGAAAAGGATATGACAAAGTATATTTTTGTGACAGGCGGCGTTGTCTCGGGACTCGGCAAGGGCATAACCGCGGCGTCCCTTGGCAGACTTCTCAAAGCGCGCGGCTTCAAGGTAGCGGCGCAGAAGCTTGACCCGTACATAAACGTAGACCCCGGCACGATGAGCCCGTATCAGCACGGCGAGGTTTATGTCACCGAAGACGGTGCGGAGACGGATCTTGACCTCGGTCATTATGAGAGATTTATAGATGAGGATCTGAATAAATATTCAAATCTTACCACCGGCAAGGTGTATTGGAACGTACTCAATAAGGAGCGCCGCGGCGAATACCTCGGCTCAACTGTGCAGGTCATCCCGCACATCACCAATGAGATAAAGGAATTCGTGTACAGTGTCGGCAGAAAGACGAACGCGGACATAGTCATCACCGAGATCGGCGGCACCATAGGCGATATTGAGTCCCAGCCGTTCATCGAGGCCGTGCGCCAGATCTCGCTTGAGGTCGGCAGGGAAAACAGCCTTTTCATCCATGTGACGATAGTGCCGTTCCTGCACGGCTCCGAAGAGCATAAAACAAAGCCCACACAGCATTCCGTAAAGGAGCTTCAGGGGCTTGGAATAAACCCGAATATCATCATGCTGCGCTGTGACGAGCCGCTTGAGCCTGAGGTTTTCCGGAAAATTGCAATGTTCTGCAATGTAAAGGAGGACTGCGTTATCGAGAATATAACGCTTCCGTATCTTTACGAAGCGCCGCTTATGCTTGAAAAATCCAACTTTTCCGGCGTTGTCCTGCGTGAGCTTGGCATGAGCGCTCCCGATGCTGATCTCAGCGAGTGGACGGCGCTTGTGGAGAGAATAAAGCATCCCGGAAGCAAGGTGAACATTGGGCTTGTCGGGAAGTATGTCGCGCTGCACGATGCATACCTTTCGGTCGCGGAGGCTCTGCGCCACGCGGGCTACGCACTCGGCTGCGATGTGAATATAAATTGGATCGATTCCGAGAAGATAACCGGCGAAACGGTGAGCGCGCTTCTCGGCGGCATGGACGGCATCATCGTCCCCGGCGGCTTCGGCGGGCGCGGGATAAGCGGTATGATATGCGCGGCGAAATACGCAAGGGAAAACAATGTCCCGTATTTCGGCATATGCCTTGGGATGCAGATCGCCGTGATCGAATACGCAAGAAATGCAGCCGGTATTCCGGACGCGGACTCCGGCGAGTTTGACGAGCTCTGCAAGAACAAGGTTATTGACTTTATGCCGGGACAGAGCGATAATATAGACAAGGGTGGTACGCTCAGACTTGGGGCATATCCTTGCTGCATAACGCCCGGAACGACGATGGAGCGCTGCTACGGAGAAAAGGAAATTTTCGAGAGGCATCGCCACAGATATGAGTTCAATAACGCTTACCGCGATGTGCTTACCGCCGCAGGGCTTACGATGAGCGGGCTTTCGCCCGACGGCAAGCTTGTCGAAACCGTGGAGCTTTCCGATCGTCCGTTCTTTGTCGGCGTGCAGTATCATCCGGAATTCAAATCCCGCCCCAATAAGCCCCACCCGCTGTTTCTCGGCTTTATAGAGGCGGCGCTGAAAAAATAAAAAAAGGACAGACTCAAATATGTGCGGAATAATCGGCTATACAGGAAATCAGGAAGCGGCCTCCGTGCTGCTCGACGGGCTTAAGAGACTTGAATACCGCGGGTATGACTCCGCCGGCGTTGCGGTTCTCAGCCATTCGAAGATCAGGATGGAAAAGGTTTCCGGCAAGGTGGAAAAGCTTGAGGAGCGTGTGCGTGAGGTCAACGACCTTACCGGCGTCTGCGGTATCGGACACACGAGATGGGCGACCCACGGCGCACCCAGCGATATCAACGCCCACCCCCATATGTCGCAGGACGGCAGATTCGCCGTGGTGCATAACGGCATTATCGAAAACTATGCCCAGATACGGCAGGAGCTTGAGCGCAAGGGCGTTCATTTTGCCAGCGAGACGGATACCGAGGTAATAGTTCAGCTTCTGGGCTACTATTATGACGGTAATATCAAACAGACGCTTATGCGCACCGTTTCAAGACTTGAAGGCTCCTATGCACTCGGTGTGCTGCCGCAGGATGAGCCGGGCGTACTATATGCCGCAAAGCAGTCAAGCCCGTTGATAATCGGTCTTGGTTCAGGGGAAAATTTCTTTGCATCCGACATAACGGCTCTCATTAGTCATACCAAAAATGTGATAGACCTTGACGACGGGGAATTTGCCCGCGTCACTCCCGACTCCGTTTCGATTTTCGACGTATGCGGGCGAGAGCTGAAAAAGGAAGTCAGACGTATTGTCTGGGATATTGCCGCCGCCGAAAAGAGCGGGTATGAACACTTCATGCTCAAGGAGATCATGGAGCAGCCCGCCGCCCTGAAAGCGACGATAGACCCGAGGATCAAGGACGGCATTGTCAGCTTTGATGAGCTTGGCCTCGACATAAGCCGCTATAACCGCGTCATCATAAGCGCCTGCGGCTCCGCTTACCACGCGGGGTTCGTGGGGAAGAACCTTATTGAAAAGCTCTGCCGCATCCCGGTGGAGGCGGAGCTTGCAAGCGAACTGAGATACCGCGACACGGTCATGGACGAAAACACCCTTGCCATAGCGATAAGCCAGTCCGGCGAGACGGCGGACACTATCGCTGCGATAAAGGAGTGCCAGCGGCGCGGCGCGGCGGTGCTTGCGATAGTGAATGTTGTGGGCAGCACTATTGCAAAGCTTGCCGACTATGTCATATACACATGGGCAGGACCGGAGATAGCCGTTGCCACGACAAAGGGATATACGACCCAGCTTGCCGTGCTCGATATGTTCGCGGTCTGGGCGGCATACAAAATAGGCAGGCTCTCGGAGGAGCAGGCAAGATACTATACCTCGAAGATCGCCTCGCTTCCAGAGAGGACGCAGAGAGCGCTTGACCTCAACAGGCACATCAAGGCGCTTGCGGGGAAGTATCATGATATGACGTCAACCTTCTTTATCGGCAGAAATCTTGACTACGCCGTGTGCCTTGAAAGCTCACTCAAGCTGAAAGAGATATCCTATATCCACTCTGAGGCGTATGCCGCGGGCGAATTGAAGCATGGCACCATTGCCCTTATCGAGCAGGGGCGGCTTGTCGTTGCACTGTGCTGCTATGAGGAGCTGCTTGATAAGACGATCTCCAACATCCAGCAGGTGAAGGCGAGAGGCGCGGAGGTGCTTGCCGTTGCCGAGGAGAAGAACACAAGGATATATTCCGAGGCCGACGACGTCATAGCCGTCCCCAGAACGGAGGATATTTTCATGCCCGTTGTGGAGATAGTCCCGCTCCAGCTTTTTGCATATTACGTTGCAAAATTCAACGGCTGCGACATTGACAAGCCGAAAAACCTTGCAAAATCCGTAACGGTTGAATAATATTATATAGAATTATATAAAAATCCACAAAGGTCTTGTCAGTTTCAAGACCTTTGTGGATTTTTTGACTCTACTATTCGGAGAATACGGGGTTATCGTTTGACTCAGCTGTTGTTGTTATGATACCATCAACTGGCAAGGGCTTTGAAGCGCTATGGATATTTTGTTCCATCAATCTGACAAAATCGGAGAGGGAGAAGTAAAAATGACAACTCTGCTTAAGAACGGGAAAATCTATGACGGCACAGGCGCACCTGCCTTTATCGCGGACATTCTCATTGACGGGGAACGAATTGTCAAAGCAGCGCCGGATATCACCGACACCGCTGACAGCGAGATCGACCTCAAAGGCAAATCCGTGTCCTCCGGCTTTATTGACATCCATTCGCATAACGACTGGTTCGCTATAAAGAAAGATCCCATGCGCTATTTTGAGCCGTTTATCCGTCAGGGCGTAACCTCCTTTGTGACGGGCAACTGTGGCCTTTCCGCAATCGGCTTTGAGGAGGGAACGGTGCATATTGACAAAATAGGCGGCGGCCTTTTTGGTTACAAAGACGATATGACGGGCGTGTACCCGAACGCGGCAGCGTTTTTTGACGCGATCGGGCGCAGCGGCACCCCGTGCAATATCGCCGCGCTTGCCGGCCATTGCTCGGCAAGGGCAAGCGTATCCGGCTATGAAAACAGAAAGCTGACGGCGGACGAGGAGGAGAGAATGCTCTCCATCCTTGAGGACAATCTCAAAAATGGCGCTGCCGGAGTATCGCTGGGACTTATGTATAACCCGGGCGTTTTTGCGGGTACAGAGGAGCTTCGCAAGGTGGCTCAGTTGTGCGTAAAATACGATAAGCCGCTTACCGTCCATGCGCGGGCGGAGTCCAAGGTGTCAATGTCCTATCCGCAGCTTTTCGGCAGGTCGCATCTGCTCCGCGCTCTTGACGAGTTGGTTGAGATATCAAAGGGGACGGACCTCAAATTGCAGTATTCCCACGCAATATTTGTCGGTCGGAAATCCTTCGGCGATGTCGGGGAATTTCTGCGGATAATAAACAAAATGCGCGAGGAAGGAGTGCGTGTACAGTTCGATATTTATAATGAGCTGCAAGGTGTTTCCGTCATCACGGTCATTCTTCCGGCATGGTACCGTGGTATGAGCGAGGCAGAGCGCAGCAAGCCGCTCAACAAGCTCAAGCTGGATATCCTTATAAGGGCGACTGTCCGGCTGCTCGGCTTCGGGTTCGACGATATTGAGATAGCGTACATAGGCCCCGGGTATGAGCATTACGAGGGCAGGAGCGTGCATCAGCTTGCAAAGCAGTACGGCAAGTCCGACCTGGATATGTATTTGCAGCTTTGCAAGGAGAGCAATTTCAACGGACGCGTCAACATGGGACCCTATACCACCGATGAGATAATCCATAGCTTTGAGAAGAATGAGCTTTGCCTTTATATGACCGACGCGTGGGTCGAGGAGCACGGTGTGCAGAATCCCGCGCTCTATGATAATTATCCCAAGTTCCTGCGCGATTCGCTTTCGGGTCTGGGCGACACGATGCCGAACACGATCCGCCGTATGACCGGCGCTGGAGCGGACAGGTTTATGCTCAGGGACAGGGGATACATAAAAGAAGGTTTCTTTGCCGATATTACCGTTTTCGATGAAGACGAACTTCTTGCCGGTACGCCGGGTATAGGGAAGCCGTTTGGCATTGATATGGTTTTCATAAACGGCAAAAAAATTCTTGACGGCGGTGAAATAGACTATACCGCCGCTCGGCACAGCGGCAGCGCAATGCCGGTATAAAACATCCCCCGCTCCGATTTCTTCGGAGCGGGGGATACTTTTACGCTAAAAGCATTTTGTCGTTTGCTTCGGTCGAGCCGCTTGCATCGGAGAACAGCGCCAGCAGGTCGGGAACGGTGAGCTTTTTCTTGTCCTCGCCGGAGATGTCCACAACGACGCGTCCGGCATCCATCATGATAAGCCTGTTTCCGTGCGCAATGGCGTCCTTCATGTTGTGCGTGACCATAAGCGTCGTAAGATTGTTTTCTTCGACTATGCGGTCGCTCAGCTCAAGAACCTTTGCGGCGGTTTTGGGGTCGAGCGCGGCGGTGTGTTCGTCAAGGAGCAGAAGCTTCGGTTTCTGCATCGACGCCATCAGCAGCGTCAGCGCCTGACGCTGACCGCCGGAGAGAAGCTTTACCTTTGTTGTGAGTCTTTCGTCAAGCCCCAGCCCCAGCGGGGCAAGCAGCTTGCGGAACTGTTCGCGTTCGCCGTTGGCAATGCCCCATTTGAAGCCGCGTCTCTTTCCGCGGCGAGCTGCCAGCGCCAGATTTTCTTCTATCCACATATCGCCGGCAGTACCCATCATCGGGTCCTGGAATACGCGCCCTATGTCGGCGGCGCGCTTATGCTCGGGAATGGAGGAAATATTTTTTCCGTCGAGGATTATCGCCCCGCTGTCAACACTGAGCGTACCTGCGACGGCGGCAAGCATGGTTGACTTGCCAGCGCCGTTGCCGCCGATCACGGTGACGAAATCGCCGTCGTTAAGCGTAAGGGACAGACCGTTGAGCGCGGTCTTTGCGTTGACGGTGCCGGGGTTGAAGGTTTTGTAAATATTCTGAATCTCAAGCATGATGGGCAGCTCCTTTGCGTGCGATAGAATTTTTGAAGTGAGGGACGGCGAGGAAGATCGCAACGATCACGGCGGAGAGCAGCTTGAGGTCGTTCGTGTTGAGACCGAGCTGCAAGACTATCTGCAATACAAGGTAGTAGATGATCGCACCGATGGATACTGCAAGCAGACGCAGAGCGAAGTTCCTGAATACCTTGCCAAGCAAGCTTTCGCCGATGATAACGGCGGCAAGACCGATGACTATCGCGCCTCGTCCCATATTTACGTCCGCCGAACCCTGATACTGGCTCAGAAGCCCGCCCGCGAGGGCGACAATGCCGTTTGAAAGGGAAAGACCGGCAGCTATGTTGCGGTTGGTGTTGATACCCTGCGCACGCGCCATGTGCGGGTTTGCGCCCGTTGCGCGTATGCCGCAGCCGATCTCCGTGCCGAAAAACCAATACATAATTACTATAAGCACCGCCGTGATGACTATAAGCAGCGGCATGGGGTTGCGCATGCTCAATTCACGCACAAATCGCTGAGATACTATGATGCCGTACTTGTCCACACTGACAGCCTGGTTTGCTTTGCCGCCCATAACGCGGAGATTGACGGAGTAAAGGGCAAGCTGCGTCAGGATACCTGCAAGTATCGCCGGAATGCCGCAGCGAGTGTGCAGCTCACCGGTGACAAGTCCGGCGCAGGCGCCCGCGATAAAAGCGCAGAGCATTGCCAGCCACGGGTTCATCCCGCCGCGTATGAGCATTACGCACACCGCGCCGCCGAGAGCCATTGTCCCGTCAACCGTAAGGTCTGCAACGTCAAGGATGCGGAACGTGACATATACGCCTATCGCCATCAGTCCCCAGATAAGTCCCTGAGTAACTGCGCCGGGCAGAGAATTGAGAAGTGAAGTAAGCAGCATAGTAATTTTCCCTTTCTATGTTTAACGGAGAACCGGGCAAAGAACCTCATTGAGGCTCTTTGCCGGGTCGCTTTTATCGGTTTTTCGGAGCCGTATCAGCCTTCGATTGCCGTGTAGCCCTCAACGGGGGTCAGACCGAGAAGCTCGCACATGGTGGGATTAAATTTGGGGGTAGCGGGAGCGTATTCAATGGGCATGGTGGAGATATCTGCCTCGCCCTTGAGGATCTTTGCTGCCATCTTGCCGGTGGTCACGCCGAGATCGTAGTAGCTGATGGACAGGGTGCATACGCCGCAGCCTGCGCAGATGCCCTCTTCGCCTACAACAGCCGGAACCTTTGCAGCGCTCAGGATGTTGCCGATGCTTTCAACGTTGGAAGCGGCGGTGTTGTCGGTGGGGATGTAGATAACGTCGGAGGAAGCGGCTGCTTTCTCGGTTACGGATGCAACGTCGTTGGAATCGGTGAATGCAAACTCACTGCAGGTAAGACCCATTTCGGTCAGAACCTTTGCAACCTCGTCTACCTGGTAGCGTGAGTTTGCCTCAGCGGAGCAGAACAGCAGACCAACGTTCTTTGCCTCAGGGAACCAAGTCTTTATCATCTCTGCCTGCTGCTTGAGATCGGCAAGGTCGGATGTGCCGGAGATGTTTCCGCCGACGGTGCCGTCGAAGTCGTCGATGTCAAGCGCAACGCCGTATGCCGTTACTGCGGTGCCGAGGATAGGGATCTCGGAGGTTGCGGAAGCGGCGGCGGTCAGCGCGGGAGTGGCGTTGGCCATGATGAGGTCAACATCGGAGGAAACGAAGGTGTTGACGATCGTGGAGCAGTTTGCGATATCGCCGGAAGCGTTCTGAACGTCGATAACAACGCTGTCGCCCAGCTCTTCCTTCAGCGCGTCCACAAAGCCCTGCGTGGCCGCGTCAAGCGCACTGTGCTGTACAAGCTGACATACGCCTACGTGAAAGACTTTGGATTCGGTCTCTGCCGGTTCAGCGGTGACTTCTGCGGAAGCTTCCGCAGCGGGTGCTTCGGTTGCGGGTGCTTCGGTTGCTGCGGGGGCGGCGGTCTGTCCGCACGCCGTGATGCTGAGCAGCATCAGCATTGCCAGAACGGCGGTAAGTATTTTTTTCATTTCATTATTCTCCTTTATTAAAAAAATTAAATCCCCTGTTCCGGTCGGAACAGGGGATTTATAAACAAAAATAAAAATTGTTCTATACCCTGTGTGTTGCCGGAAATTCTTTTTCAGCGCAGCAAAAATAGCCCTCAAAGCGGAAGGCGGCATAGGTATAATAGAAGCCCATAGCGGACTTGAGGTTTTTGCGTATCATCATCTTGCTTGCCATCGTGGGCTCCTTTCCGCTGCATTGCAGCTCCTTTTGATGTGCATTACTTTAAATCTTTTACGTGTAAAAGTAAAGAGGCAATGTTGCACAAAATTTCATAATACAGGAGTTCACTCATTTGTGCGCAAATATCAAAACACACAGAAATCGTCCGAGAAAAACCATGCGGAGCTTCGTTCAGTTAGGAGTTCATTTAGAGCGGAGAGTAAAGAGTGGAGAGCTCCATACAGTGAGGAGTGAGGAGTTAATGTGTCGGCACAGCCGACGAATCAAATTCATGCCTCGCCTGAAAGGGGAGCTTAGCTTGCCAAAAAAAGGATTCGGCAGAAGCTATGCCGAATCCTTTTTTCTATGAATCTTTATGAATCTATGTATGTTTTGCAAATATGCCTGATAAGAAGCCTGTATGACTTCTGTCAGGCAGCCGTTATTTTTTTCCGGTGCCGTCGGCTTCGGTGCTGTTAACGATATCTTCAAACTCGCATATTTCAACGTCGATATCGCGCGCAGCGGAGGAATCAATGCCGTTTTTGAGCGTCTCGATCTCCTCGCGCTTGGCGCCGACAGCGGCGTTGAGCGCATCGACCTGGGAGAAGAGAGAAGAATAAAAGCCCTCCGGCGCGTCCTTATGCTCCTCATAGTAAAGACGGCCTATCTCCTGATACACGCGTTTAAGCTCCTCTGTGTCGCCGTTTATGCCGACAGTCAGCCTGGCGATCGCGCCGTAGCTCTTCGTGCGCTCTATACCCTGCTCGTAAACCTCGCGCACACCTGTCGCTTCCGCCGCGTCCTTGACCTTTTCCGCAATGTTTTTAAGCGTTCCGTTTATCAGATCCATGTAATCAGACATTATACGATACCTCCATAATATAGTTTACATAACAACACTACTTGCTTTCCGCACTACTGTCCTCGCGCTGCTGCTTTTTCACACTGCCGTCTTCTGCGCTGCTGCTTCCCGCACTACTGTTTTCTGCGCTGCCGGCCGGCTTCGCACTGCTTTCCGCCTCGGCTCTTACGCGGTTGACAAACAGCTTCTCCGGCGGATGCGGACGTTTTGACTGCACAAGAAGAACGCTCCCTGCCGCCAGCGCAAGCAGGATCGACAGCGCCTGTGAAACACGTATACCGGTCGAGCCGATATAAAGGCTGTCCGTTCTCAGTCCCTCTATCCATGCCCGGCCGATGCCGTAGACAAGAAAATAAATAAGTATGACCTGCCCGTCATATCTGCGCCTGCCCTTTTTCACGAACAGGTACAGGAATATGAAGCAGCCAAGATTCCATAGACTTTCGTAAAGAAAAGTGGGGTGGACGTATATGGTCGTCCCGTCGGGAGCGGTAAGCCCCATGCGGCAGAAAATATCCGTTTCGCCGCCGAAAGCCTCACGGTTAATGAAATTGCCCCAACGCCCCATTGTCTGCCCTATAAGCAGACCGAAGATAAGCAGGTCGAGCATTGCGGCGAAGGAAAATTTCTTGCGCCTGCTGACAATATACGCTGTAATTACACCGGCAATAACGCCGCCGTATATCGCAAGTCCGCCCTCGCGCACGGCGAAAATTTCGATGGGATGGGAGATGTAATCCTCAAGCCGGAACAGCACGAAGTATGCCCGCGCCCCGATAATCGACATGGGGATGAGCCATATTATCACGTCGTACACATTGTCCTCGGTGAGACCGAATTTTTTTGCGTTCTTTGCGCAGAACAGAATACCCAGCAGAAACCCGACTGCTATTATCACGCCGTAGAAATAAATCTCTTTGCCGAATACCGTAAAATAGGATGGTGGATTCAGCTCAAGTCCCAGAAACGGAAAGCTTATGATCGAATCCCTTTGTATCGTCTCAAAAACAGCCGTATTCACTTCTCCGTATCACCCGATTCAATTATGGATATTGCGAGCCTGTCGGCGAGGAGGTTTTCCGAAATGAATCTTTCGCACTCCTCCTTCGTGACGCTCTCGCTCATTTCTACGCTGTCAAGCGCCTTGTATCCGTCAAACACTCCGCTGACGACGGAAATGCAGACGTTTTCAAAATCCTCAAGTCCGCGCAGACGCGCCCCGACCGTGGCGCGTTTTGCAAGCATGAAGGCGCGCTCGTCAAAGCCCTCGCCTGAAACGCGCTCAAGCTCAGCCCTGAACTCATCAAGCACTGCCATGGGGTCGCTGCTTTCGCCGCCGATTATTATCGTGCCGGTTCCGGCAGTAAAATCCACCTCGTAATCAAAATCGCGGTTGAGAAGCCCCTGACGGTAAAGACGCGTATAAAACGGAGAGGACTGACCGGCAAGCATACGCATCGCAAGCGCCGAGACGAGATCCTGCCTGAGAAGCGCCCTGCCGCTCTTCTCGGGCTTGAACTTTGCGCCGATGAGAAACTGCGGTGCGGAAACGGGCATTGTCTCACGTTTGACCGTGCCGACGGGCATAAGCTTTTCCGCCTTGCCGTAGTCCGCCGTGGGGGCTGTGCGGTACGGCTCCGTTATCTCCTCCTCAACGATCTGCATTATCCTTTCCGGGTCAACGTCGCCCTCAACGCACAGCGCCATGTTATCGGGGCAGTAAAACGCCCTGTGGCACTTATAAAGCGTGTCGGCGGTGATTTCCGCTATGCTCTCCACGCTGCCGGCAACTCTGTCCTTCACGGGATGGTGATCATAGAGAAGACCGAGAAGGTTATAGTATATCTTCATGCCGGGATTGTCCTCGCCCATCAGAATCTCCTGCGCGATTATGCCGCGCTCCTTTTCAACCGTCTCATCGGTAAAATACGGCGTCGAGACAAAGCGGAGCAGCAGACGCAGATTTTCCTCGAATTTATCGGTACACTGGAAATAATATGCGGTCATATCGCTGGAGGTAAAGGCGTTGGGGTCGGCGCCGTTGTTTGTAAGAACGGTAAGCGCATTGTCGCCGTCCGGCATATCAAACATCTTGTGCTCAAGATAATGGGCGACGCCCGCGGGCGTGTCAAAGGTTTCTTTTCCGATCGTGAATTTCCTCTTTGCCCCGCCGTAATCCGCAGCGAACACGGCGTAAAAGCTGTTGAATCCCTTTTTGGGGATGACATTTACTCTGAGTCCGCTCTTTGAAACGGCGAAAAACAAGCGTTCGTCTATTTTTTTGTATTCGGTTTTATTCATCATCCTCGCTCACGCCTCCTTTCAAAAAATATATCATGTCGCATTCAACGCTCTTTGCAATTCTGATAACGTCCTCACGCGTCACATCCTGCACAAGCTCCGCCATTTCCATGGGCCCGTACTCAAGCCCTTTCAGCGTCTGCGAGAGATAGAAGCTCTCAAGCGCGGGGGGCATATCCATGTATGAGCGCAGCTCCGACGAGACGCCTGCCTTTGCTGAAACAAACTCATCCTCGGAGATTTTGCCGTTCCTGATATCCTCAAGCTGGGCGAAAATCTCATTCTTAACCGCGTCGAGCTTGTCAGAATCAATACCGGAGGAGACGAGCATAAGCCCCTTGTGGGTGTTGAGAGAGGAGCTTGCATAGTAGCAAAGAGAAAGCTTTTCGCGTACGTTCATAAAAAGCTTTGACGTGCTGCCCGAACCGAAAATGCAGTTGAACACATTGAGCGCGGCAAAATCAGGCTCCTCCATCACCTGACCGAGACGGAAGCCCATGACAAGCTTGCCCTGCGTCACGTCCATTTCTTCCTCGAAATAGCGCGGCTCAGCCTCAACGGCGTTCATGCGCACATCGGTTCCGATGTCGTAATCTATCTCGCCTCTGGGCAGGGTATAGAGCGCGTCCTTCAATGCGTCTATAACATCGCTCTTTCTCGAACGCCCGCAGTAGAATATTTCGATAGGGCTTGTCTGCAAAAGCGTGCGGTATCTCTGCGTGAGCTTTTTGTAGCGGATAGCTTCGCAGTCCTCCTCGCTTCCGAGCGGACCGACCGCAAAATCCTCATAGCAGCACATTTCCTCTATGCAGCGCACTGCCGCGTAACTGCGCTTGTTGTTTACTCTTGCGCGTATAGTGTCAAGCATCTTGTCGCGTTCGCTGTTGACGTATTCCGGCAGAAACAGCCCGCCCTTTGTGTTGGGGGAAAGCAGGAACTGCCCTATAAGACCCGCCGTGTCCATGAGTACGTCCTGATTATCCGGCAGGAACTGACCTTCCGGAAAGCTTGCGAAAAAGCCGATGCACTGGATTTCGCCCATCCTACGCACAAGCGGCTCAACGGCAGTGCCGTAAAGCTCATCAAGCCTTGCGGAAACGGCGTCCATATCGGGATAGCCGACCGTTCCCCTGCGGAGGACGAACGGAATGAGCGCGTTCATCGCCGCCGTTTCCCGCGACAGCTGTGTGAGCATCGAAACGCTCATACAGGCGGTTTTGAATTTGAAAGATTGCAGATAATTCAGCGCGACGCCGTCCATTATCTCTGTTCTTGAAATATTCACACTGCACCTCCGCATATTCCGTATATTTTCCCTATCATACCACAAATCCGCGCAGGATGATAGAGCCTTGCGCGGATTTTATTTAATGCGGTGTCCGTCAGCTTTCATGTCAGCTTTTCGCCGTTGTATTCCTTCCCGTTGACCGAAACGCCGTCGCGGCGTATCTCAATATCGTATGCCGTACCTGACGGGGAGGTCCATCTGACTTTGCAGTCGGGGAAATCGGAGGGAAGGCGCGGCGAGAGCGTGAGTTCGCCGCCGCGCAGCGTAAAGCCGAGCATGCTTTCATAGACCGCACGGAAATACCACGCCGCCGAGCCGGTGTACCATGTCCAGCCTGCCTCGCCTTCGTGGCCGGGGGCGGAATACACATCCGCGGACAGCACGAAGGGTTCTGCCTTGTAGCGCGGCATATCGTGGCTTTCCGGCAGAAGCATACGGAGAATGTCCCACCCGTCGCTGCTGCGGCCAAGTCTGAAACAGGCCATTGCAAGCCATATTGCCCCGTGCGTGTACTGCCCGCCGTTTTCGCGGAAGCCCTCGCCGTAGGAGCTTATATAGCCGGCATTGCGCTCATCTCCGGAATATGGCGGGTCAAAAAGCTTTATAAGCGAATTTTTCCGGTCAACAAGCCTGTGGAGCGCGGCGTCAAGAGCGCCGGACGCACGCGGGGACGGGGTGTGCGCGTCGGAAAGTATAGCCCAGCTCTGCGCAACGGAATCTATCCTGTCCCCGCCGCCGAGCGCTTCGCCGTCGGGGAAATACCCGCGCAGATACCACCTGCCCGACCATGCGCTTTCGGCCGCCGCCGCGACCTTTACGCCGTATTTTTTATATCTGTGCGCACTCATGCCGAGGTGTTCGCATAGCCTTGCCATGCCGACGGCGCATGACGATGCGAACCAGCCGAGCCATACGCTCTCGCCGCCGACCTCGCTTAGCGCGTCGTTCCAATCCCCGCTGCCGAAGCGCGGGAGGCCGTGTTCGCCCAGTCCTCTGCGCATACAGCACTCAAGCGCCGCGATCGCATGGTCGATAACGCTTGCCTGTGCGCAGGGAACGGCTTTTTCGTATCTGTCGCCCTCGCCGTCCTTGAGCGCGGGTGAATCAATATAGGGCGCGGTCTGCCCGCATATCGCGTAGTCGCCGGTCTTTTCGCAGTATTCGCACACCGCCCAGCACAGCCACAGCAGATCGTCGCTGCACCGTGTGCGTATGCCCATGTCGCCGTCGGGATGGACGTGCCACCAGTGCATCACGTCGCCCTGCGTGTACTGATGCTTGCAGCAGTCGATAATGCGTTCCCTTGCATAAGCAAAGTCAAACAAAATGAGGTTCACCGCGTCCTGAAGCTGATCGCGGAAGCCGATAGCCCCGCCGCTCTGATAGAGGCTTGCCCGTCCTCTGAGGCGGCACGCGATTATCTGATAGAGACACCATCCGCCCATATAGCTGTCAAGCGGCTCCAGACCGCATGACAGAGACAAGCGGGAGAGCAGCGCCTGCCATGCGCCGTGTACCTTCTCCTCCGCCGCGCCGCAGGCTTCCTCTCCGCAGAGCGCGGACAGCCGCTCTTCACTGTCGATCCCGCAGACAAGAACTGTTTTTTTGTCCGCGACAAGGCTGAGAATGACGGAATTGTCCTCGTAGTCAAAGGAACACTGCATCGGCATCGAACAGGTGAGCGTAAGCACAGCACCGTCGTAATAGCTTTCCGGGTTAGTTATTCTTACGCTCCTGCCGTCAAAGAAAAATTGAACCGACGCGCTGTCTGCCGCGCCCATGACAGGGAGCAGACGCCAGCGGAGACGCTGCCCCTCACAGCCCTCTACGGTAAAAACTCTTGCGTTCACGTCTTCCGGCACGAACGCTTTCAGAAGCGGCTTGCAGAAGCCCGTGTCCTTTTCCCATACAGCCAGAGCGGGCGAGAAGCTTACCGAACAGGCATAGCCGTCGTTTGCGGCAAAGAGACTGACTTTTTCGCCGTTCCTCTCAAGCCACAGCATTTCGCTCCCGTGGGTTGAAAGCGCATCGCAGGGCGGCGGATTTATGCGCATTTCCCGTGCGTTGTCAAGCCACATATATCCGCTGCCGCAGTCTGCGGCGATATACCCGAAACGGCCGTTTGACATCACAAGCTGCCATGGCCGCGGCGGGAGATTTGAGTTAATATAATAATCAAAAGACAGGCCGCCGCCGGAATACGCCGGTATACTCCGCGGCGCTCTGGGGGCGGAGTAGGGGAAGGAAGGAAGCGCGCTGCGCTTTTCTTCATTCGCACCGAGAGAATAGACCGAACGGCTCATCACCTCCGGAACTGCGGAGATCGGCACAATATGCACGCCGCCTGCCGTATTTATGAGGATTTCAAGCGAAACGGCGGAGAGAATTTTGCTGAGCTTCTGAAATATCGGCTGCCGGTATTCGCCCTGCTCGTCGGAGAAAACGGCACATTCCGCCTCGACCTGACAGCTTTTCAGAAGACAGAAGCATTTTATGACCCTTTCAAGCTCGCTTGAGCGCCCGTCGCAGCAGACAAGCGGAAAATCGCCGGATATGCCGTATTGCCAGAGCGCCTTTCTTGCCGCCGCACCGTGCAGCGTGCCGCGCCATATGCGCTTGAGCAGCTTCATGGCAAAGCTTATGTCGGCCGACGACATTTTAAGATGCGCCGCCGCGGCGCTCACAAAACTGCCGTACTCGCCGCACTCGGATACCAATATACGCTGACAGCCTTCAAAAGCCTCTTTCATCTGCGTGCTTATGCACAAGGAAAAGGAGACCGCCTTTTCCTTTCCGGCGGTGAGAGCGACGGAACATTCGCCGCTGATAACGGGATTGGCGTACCATGTGACGCTTCCGCCGTCTGCGCCGTCGAATTTTATAGGCGCGTCGCAGGCAACGGATAGCCACAGCTCCGGACAGTCCGGACGCCTCAGACGGCGTACCGTGATAGTATTGCCGCTTGTCTGCGAGCAGATGCCGAGCTGTCTGAAAGCCGTGTGCGCGGCATAGCTTTTTATAGGAGCCAATATGGGAGTCAGTCTGAAACGCAGTCTCAGCTCTCTGTCGCTGTCGGCGCGCAGAGTGACGGTGCGCTTTTCACCGCATTCTCCGCAGGCCGTGCCGATCGTGCAGCCGTATAAAATTCCCGCGGCGCGTCCGGAGAAGGAGACGCTGCTTTCGTTCATCTCCCACATATCGCACACTCCGGACGGTATGAGCTTTTCACAGCGGCCGTTTATTTCAAGCTCCGTTTCCCATCCGCAGTCGGACGCGTCAGCGTCGTAAACGGTCACGGGACCGCATACCGCCTTTGAGCGGCCGCGGTTGGTTGACATGATGCTGTACGCGCCGTTTGACAGCACACAGCAATGCTCAGGCGTGTCCTCCGCGCCGCCGCGCATTGTCCAGCCGCATACCGCGCCGCGGTCTATGCGCTCCGGAATGTCGGAGCTTTCTTTCTTTATCACCGCCGCACTTTCGGGCAGACGCTCCTGCAAAAGCATTGCAAACGCGCCCATGTCGGGCGACGCCATGAAGCGGCGTCTTATGCTCCCGCCGCATGCGGCGTTAGCGGCGGCGGTGATGCTCATGCCGATATGGTGCGCCATATAGCAGCGTACCTGTTCGCCGCTGCTGCTCCGGCAGCGTTCGGGAGTAAAGTCAAGCGCCTCGATGAAGCCGAACCGGCCGAGAGCGCCGAAGGCTTCAAGCCGGCGCATATTCCTTATGCTGCTCTCTGCGTCTATCGCAAGGGCGAGAAAGCTGCTGTACGGCGAGATGACCGTCTCCTCGTCCTGCCCGCGCTTGAGAGACAGCGCGCCGCATCCGTGCGCCTTGTATCTGTAATTCATTGCGCTGTCGAGACTGTAAAACGCGCTTTCCGAGATGCCCCACGGCTTGCCCGCCCATACGCGGCGCTTCTGTACATACACGCAGAAGCGCCCGCTTTCATACAGCAGGCTCCCGCGGTATATCGGCAGAAAAAGCTCCGGCATGAGGTATTCAAACATTGTGCCTGTCCAGCTTGCGAGACCGCGGTAGCCGTCCTTCTGGAGCTGTGCGCGGCTCAGCCGCCGCCAATGCTTTACCGGCACGTCGCCCTTTGCGATGGCGATATAGCTTGTCAGCATTGCTTCGCTTGCCATAAGGTCGTACCAGCCGCCCGTACCCTGCTCCTTTACCGTGTCGTAGCAGATGTGGAAAAGCCGCCGTTCGCTGTCAAAGAGAAACGAAAAGTCCATTTTTTCCATTATCGCGGCGATTCTCATCGCAAGGGACAGCTCGTTTGCTTCAAGCATGGCTTCCTTTGCGACAACAAGTCCGGCGTAGAGGTTGCCGCTGTCTACGGTGGAAATAAAGGCGGGGGTCAGCGGTGTAAGAGTGCGCGTGTTGTACCAATTATAAAAATGTCCCTTGAAGCGCGGCATTTTTTCGAGCGCTTCTATTATCCGCTCCACACTCTCAGCGGCGTCCGCGGGGCTGAGAAAACCCATGTCGCAGCCCGAAACGGCGGAACACAGGGCGAGAGAGATGTTCGTGGGCGAGGTTCTGTGCGCAAGACCGACGGGCGGCTGCTCCTGAAAATTATCGGGTGGGAGGAAGTTATCCTCAGGGGTAAAGAATGTGCTGAAATATTTATAGCCCCGCCTTGACGCTTCACGCAGATAATTCTTTTCCGTGTCGGGAAGCGTATCTATGCTGCCCGACGGCAGGGCGAGAGCGGCCGCTGCGGCGGGGGATAGAAGCCACATCAGTCCTGCGGATTTGCCCATGACCGATCCGCACAGCGCCATGAGTACTACGCCGACGAGTACGGCGGGCCACATTGCGCGTACATGCGCGGCAAATCCGCCCTCACCGAGGGAGGCGGCGGCAGTCTGCCATTGCAGAAGCTTTTTCCGGCTGATGAGCATACGCCAGAGCGCCGTGACTATGGCGCTGAGGGATACCCACGCCTCATACGGCAGAAGCCACAGCCTTATGAAAGCCTGGATAATTGCGCCGCCCATGCCGCTGAGAAGCCTTGTGTGGCGGCGCAGCGGGATATGCTCACGGTGCTTCATGCTGCTCTCAAGCATGGACAGCAAAAGCCCGCTGAGAAGCGACAGCACAGCCGCGCCCGCCGCGAGCCGAAGCCCTATCCCGCTTCCGAAAAGCCCCGCGAGGATGGCAATAAACGTTGCGGGCGCTATAAGACTGCGGCGCAGATTGTCGAAAAGCCGCCAGCGGTCGATATCTCTGAGATCGGGAGCGAAGATGAAGGCGATGTTCTGCCAATCGCCCCGTATCCAGCGGTGCAGACGCTTGTACCATGCAAGAGGGAGAAACGGGAACGCGTCCGAAAACTCCGCGTCGCCCATATACGCCCCGCGCAGCACCGCCCCCTCGGGCGCGTCGTGACTGAGAATACGTCCCTTCGGAAAATCTCCGGTACACTCAAGAAACGCGTGCGCGTCGATAAGCCCCTTGCCGGCAAAACCGCCGCTTCCGAACGCGTCCATATAAAGCTCACCGGCGACGGCGCCGTAAGGGTCGCACCCGCCGCTTCCGGCGAAAATCAGGGCAAAATCGGTTTCGCAGGCGCTTCTCAGCTCCGTGTCGATACGCGGATGGATAACGGCGTGACCGGCGGCAACGCGCTTTTTCGCCCTGTCCACGACGGGACGGTTGAGCGGGTGAAGGATCGCGCCCACAAGCTCGCCTATACTGCCGGGATATATAAGCGTATCGCTGTCAAGCGTGAGGATGTATTTTGTTCCTGCAAGAGCGTCCTTATCGCCGGTGACGGTAAGCTCGTTTTCCTTTTCGCAAAGAAGCTTTGCAAGCTCTGTTATCGCGCCGCGCTTGCGCTCGTGCGGAGTGAATTTCTCCCCGTCGAAGCGGCGCTTGCGCGTAAAAAGATAGAATCGGTTTCCGTATTTGAGATTAAGCCCCGCAACGGAGCGTCTTAACTTTGCAAGCGACGCCGCGTCCTCCGGAAGCTCCTGTGTCTGCGCTGCGGGAAGATCGGCAAGAAGCCCGAAAGAAAGGGCGCTTCCTTCGCTCTTGCAGGCATGATAAAGCTGCTCAAGTCTGTCCGCACCGTCTATGTCCCCTATGAGAGCCGACACGACGACTATGGTTTTTCCCTCCGGCGGTATGCCGTTTTCCGTCTCCATCCTGAAAAGCCGCTTTGCCCTTACAAAGCGGGAGAGCGTGAAGTCGATAAGCGCTTTCACAAGCTCGGATACCGGCAGGATCAACAGCAGCGAGGACAGGAAGCTGCGGTAGGCAAAGCCGGGAATAAACGCGATAAACAGCGTCAGCAGGATGTTGGCGCAGATATAAAGCCCGCCGCTGCCGTCCTTTTGCTCAAATAGGAGCGTCCCTATATGCACATCCCGTTCTCTTGCCTTTTCGATGAGGCGTGAGGCGTATATGTGCTCGTCAAGGCGCTCTTTTCTTGCAAGCTGCTGGAGACGGCGCAGATATGCCTGACGTGTGCCGCTGTCCATTTTTCCGTATTCACCGGTAGGGTCGGAACGCAGTATCCTGTCGGGTACATCGGCCTTTGAAATAAGCTTTGCCGTGTCGATCACGGAAAAGAGCCTGAGCGTAGAAAAAAGGGCTTCAAGACTGTCCGCATAGCTGTCAGGCTCGGCGGAGGAGCGCATTTCGCCGAGAATTTCCGAAAGATTTATTATGATCGCTGCCGGAAGCATGGCGGGAATAAGCTCAAGCTCGGAACGTCTGAGCACAAGAACGGACTGGAATCCGGTGAGAAATGAGGACAGACGCTTTTCCGAGACTGCCCCGCCGCTGCATAAAAGCAGCGTGCGGCACATATAGAGCGGGAGAAGCCCCTCCGCACAGCTGCGGACATATGACGCACGCAGGACGGAGGGGAGAACCGAGGCGTACTCTCTCTGCACCATATAGAAGTTGTCCATTATCCAATCACAGCTTTTGGGAGGGGAGGCAACGGAGGCATATCTGCGGCTTATCTCGTCATGGCATTTTCTGACGCCGTGATATGCTCTTTTTATAGTCCCTGCGGCGCCGATGCAGCCGTCTTCACGCAATGACGATATGAGCTTTGCCGTGTTTGCGGCGTAATCGTACAGCTTGTCATCGTCAATGTACATATCAGCTCTGTATATACCCATTTGCCTCTCTCCGAAAAACAGTATTTGCACACATTTTTCCCGATTTTTCCGAGTATATGCAAAAAACAGCGCTGTGCCGCGATTGACAGGTCAGGCGCCGGCGGTTATAATTTTATTGGTCAAACAGACGAAGCTTTTCTGACGGCCGGGTCTGTTGACAAGGCACACAAAATTTGATGACCACAGTTTTTTAAGGTATATATTTTATGAGAGAAATGACAATAAATGATTTCAGCGACGCACTAGCCTCTTCCGCGCCCGTTCCGGGCGGCGGAGGTGTGAGCGCGCTTGTTTCCGCACTCGGGGCGGGACTTGGCGTGATGGTCGGAAGTCTTACGATAGGAAAAAAGAAATATGCCGCGAATGAGCCTGAACTGCGTGAAATAACCGCACAGGCCAAGCGGATACAAGAGCGCCTTCTTGAGCTTGTCGATGCCGACGCAGAGTGCTTTGAGCCTCTGAGCCGCGCCTATGCCATGCCGAAGGACGCGCCGGAGCGCGATGCGGTAATGGAAAGCTGTCTTGCTCTTGCCGCTTCCGCACCGATGGAGATCGCGGAAATAAGCTGCCGCGCAATAGAGCTTATGGAGCGCTTTGCGCTCCTCGGCAGCTCTCTTGCCGTTTCCGACGCGGGATGCGGGGCGGAGCTGTGCAGGGCGGCGCTGAGGGCGGCGGCGCTGAACGTCTATGTCAACACGCGCCTTATGAAAGACAGAGCCGCCGCAGAGGAGATGAACGGAAAGATCCGTGCCATGCTCGAAAAATTTGTTCCGGAGGCGAACAAAATCTATGATTCCGTCGTCGAACAACTTATGGGATAAAAACGAACGCGTTTGACACCGCTTTAGAATTGACTTATATGACCCGAAAAGGAGAGCACCGCATGAAAAGAGTATCCGGAAAGTATTTTGCCCTGTTTATAGTCTTTGCCCTGTGTTTATCGCTTATGCCGTCGGCGTTCGCTTCCGAAACCGACTCCAGCACGTGCGGCGATAATCTAACATGGTCGCTGAGCGATACGGGAATACTCACTGTCAGCGGGACGGGAAAAATGGAAGAATACTCGGAAAAAGCAGCCGCTCCGTGGGAAATATACAAACCGTTTATCCTCGGCGTTAAAATCGAAGCGGGCGTGACGGATATCAGCGATTTCGCATTTGCCGAGTGCAGCGCCCTTGTAAGCGTAACGATACCCGAAGGACTGGAGAGCATAGGCGCCTTTGCGTTTTTTAACTGCGACAGCCTTACGGAGCTGATTGCTGGAACGGGTGTTAAAAGCATCGGGGACGCCGCGTTTTTCAGCTGCGACAGTCTTACGGGCATTACGCTTCCCGCCGGTGTTGAGAGCATAGGCAACGTTGCCTTTTCCGACTGCGTGGGGCTTACCGGCGCTGCGATACCGGTCAGTGTGACGGTCATCGGCATAGATGTGTTTTCAGGCTGCACCGCGCTCAAGGATATATACTATTCCGGCACGCAGGAGCAGTGGAACGCCATAAAGATAGATGAACACAATGAAATGCTGAAAGCCACGGCAATGCATTTCGCGGGCTGACGGTTCGTAAAAAAATATTAAAAAAACTTTGATAAAGCTGTAACTTTTCCGAGAGAGATGCATCCATTATATGGAAGCAAAAAGAAAGGAAAAAGAGAAGTATGAAAAAAGTTATCACTGTCATTATCGCTGTGGTGCTTGTTGCCGCCGCAATTACAGGTTACTGTGTGTGGAGCTTCAACAGCAAGTACATATCAAAGAAAGAGGCGCTTGGCATTGCTGTTGCAGATGCGGGCGTCAGCATGACGGAAATTACCGACACGGACGTCGAATTTGAGAAGGAACACGGCATCGCCAGATATGAGGTCGATTTTGAGGTCGGCTTTACAGAGTATAAGTATCTCCTTGATCCCGCTACCGGAGAGATCATTGACAAAAGGACCGAGATAGACTGATCAAAAAGAGCCGCGGCAAGGCGCTGACAGGACTGCGCCGGATAGCCGCGGCTTTTTATATGAATTTTTGTATGAATATACAAATAGCACCATGAAAGTCTGTTATACATGACGTATTTTGCAATGTTCACAAAAAAGACTTCAATTTGATGTAATTATGTGGTAATATATACATATCAAAAGGACGAGCCTTTTGATATGGTACGCAATGATCGAAAGGAGTTGGCAGTATGAAGTTCACTTTTACCGAGAAAAAGATGGATTCTTCTGAGGAGCTGAGGGCTTATTGCGAACGCAAGATAGGTAAGCTTGACAGGTTCTTCAAAACCGAGGCTGAGGCGTTTGTTACGTTCAGTATCGAACGGGGGCGTTTCCTCGCCGAAATAACCATCCACAACAACGGTATGTATTACAGGGCAAGCGAACTTACAAGTGATATGTACGCCTCTGTGGACTCCGGCGTCGCCGCGATAGAGCGCCAGATCCGCAGAAACAAGACCCGTCTTGCGAAGAAGCTTCGTGAGGGGGCATTGGAGCGTGAAGCCGTACCTGCCTTCGTTCCTGCCGACGAGGAGGCAGAGGAATTCAGGATCGTCCGCAGCAAGCATTTCTCCATAAAGCCGATGTCCGCCGAGGAAGCTATCCTGCAAATGAACCTGCTTGGGCATGAGTTCTTTGTGTTCAAGAATATGGATGAAGACGATGCCGTCTCCGTCGTCTACAAGCGCAATCAGGGCGGTTACGGCCTTATCTGCGACGACGGTCTTGATGAATAACGCATAAAAGCTCGTAAAAAGCTTCATTCTGGTTCTATGTCAATAGTTGGGGTAGAGCCATAAAAAAATCCGCCCTTCGGCGGACTCGGCTTATCAGCCTGTCAAAGAACATCATTGAGGTTCTTTGACAGGCTGATTTCCATTTTATTGATATAATTCAGACCATCAGCATTCTGTCGTTATCGAGGTTTTTCCCGACACAGCTGTGAAAACGGTCGAGGAAGTCCTGAACCGTCATGCCAGCTCGCTCCTCCCCGCTCACGTCCATGATAATATTGCCCATGTCCATCATGAGCGTCCTGCTGCCAAGCTCCAGAGCCGACTGCATATTGTGGGTTATCATCATGCAGGTTATCCTGTTCTCGGCGACTATGCTTTTCGTTACCGCAAGCACCTTTTCGGCGGCTGCCGGATCAAGCGCGGCGGTATGCTCATCCAGCAGGAGAAGCTGCGGCGGGACTATTGTCGCCATCATGAGCGTCAGCGCCTGCCGCTGTCCGCCGGAAAGCAGTCCGACAGGCTGTGTCAGTCTGTCCTCAAGCCCCATGCCGAGCATGGCAAGCTTTTCGCGGAAAAACTGTCTGTCAGCCTTCGTGATACGCGAAAACCAGCCGCCGCGCTTTGCCGCCATGCTCAGATTCTCCTCAATGGTCATTCCCGGCGACGTGCCAAGCATGGGGTCCTGAAAGAGGCGGCCTATCACGTGTGCGCGCTTATACTCCGGCATAAAGGTTATGTCCTTGCCGTCGAGGATTATACTGCCGCTGTCGGTCAGAAATCTCCCGCTTATCGCGTTGAAGAGCGTTGACTTGCCCGCGCCGTTCGCACCGATAACGGTAACAAAATCGCCGTCGGACAGCGTGAGCGAAAAATCGGAAAGCGCCTTTTTCTCGTTTACCGTGCCGGGGTTGAAGGTTTTGGATATTTTATTCAGTTCAAGCATTCCGCGCCTCCTTTCCGTGGGTAAGGCGGCGCTTTATCTCCGGCATTCTCTGCCTGAGATACGGCAGGGAGATCGCAAGGATAACTATCACCGCCGAGACGAGCTTGAGCATATACGACGGCATTTCAAGCCGCAATGCAAGGGCGTACACAAGGCGGAAGATCACCGCGCCGAGCACAGCGCCGACCGCACGCTTCGTGATGCTGCCTTTGCCCATGACCGTGCCGCCGATAAGCAGCGAGGCAAGCGCGATCGTGACCATGCCCGTGCCGATATTTATGTCAAGCGCCTTCTGCGATTGGGCAAGCAGGCATCCGGAAAGGGCGGTGAACGAATTGGCTATGCAAAGTCCGACCGTTGTCGTAAACACCGGATTTATTGAAGACGACCGCACCATGTCCGGATTGTTGCCGGTAGCGCGTATGGCAAGGCCAAGCCGCGTTTTCAGGAAAAACGACAGGAACAGTATGACAAGTGCGGCGGCGATAAGCCCGACGATGAGCTTATACTGCTTTTCAAGCATGCCTCCGGCGAGGGCGGCTTTCATCATCGTGAAAACCGTCTCCGTCTTATTCATGTTGAGAAGCGACGCGCCGCCCATCACGGCGATATTTACGGAGTACAGCCCCGTATTGACGATTATACCGGCAAGCAGGCTGTTTATCCCGGCGCGGGTCTGCAAAAAGGATGTGACATAGCCCGAGCAGACGCCCGCCGCCATCGCCGCGGGTATGGACAGCAGCGGGTGTCCGGAGATTGCGACCGACGCGCCGACGGCCGCGCCGAGAGTAAAGCAGCCGTCAGTCGAAAGATCGCAGACGTTGAGCATATTATAACTAAGAAACAGCGCCAGAACCGTAAGCGAGCAGAAAAGGCCAAGCTCAAGCGCAGTCTGCCCAAGGGCAAGCGCGGAAGAAACGTCCATTTATATCAACCTCTTTACGAGAAGCTTTCCGCGGTGGCAATGGGATTTACCTGTGTGCAGTAAGGTGCAAACAGCTCCTTCACCTCATCAAAGCCGTAGCCCAGCTTTTCGCATGTCTCCGTGTTGACAGTCGCAGTACCGTTGTCAAAGGTTCTGACGCCCATTACGGCCGGACCCTCGCCGAGAAGCACCTCAACGGCCATATCTGCCGTCTCCGCGCCAAGCTTTGCGTAGTCAACGCCGTAGCCGAGGAACGCGCCGTTGAGCGCGAAGGAATCCGCCCCGGTGAAGTGGGGAATGCCGGCGTTAGCGAGTATCTCATATATAGCAAGCTCCGCCGTCATAACGGTGTTGTCGGTGGGGGTAAACACGGCGTCCACGCCGTCGCTGACCATTGCCTGTGCGGCAAGAATGATCTCGTCGGTATTGGCACCGGTGTGCTCGACGACCTCAACGCCTTTTTCCTCAAGCGCGGCTTTTGCCTTCTTTATAGCGTCCGTGGAAGAATCCTGCCCGACATCGTAGAGAAGACCTATCTTCTTCGCCTCAGGTTTGAGCGCAAATATAAGGTTCATGACAGAATTTGTATCAAGATAGTCGGAGGTGCCGGTCACGTTATAGCCGGGGTATTCCATACTCTCGACAAGTCCCGCGCCCGTGGGATCGGATACAGCGGCAAAGACGACCGGTATCTGATTATCCTCAGTCAGCGCCTGCATACGCATCGCAACGGGAGTGGCGACGCCGATCATCAGATCGACCTTTTCGGCGATGAAGTTGGAAATTATCTGCTCCATTACAGCGGCGTCGGCATTGCAGTTATCATACAGCACCTCGATCTCAATGCCTTTTTCCGCCGAGGCGGCCTCAAACCGAGTGCGGATGTTTTCCACTATCTGGTTTAGGGATGCATCGTCCACATAGTTGCAGATACCGACCTTGAAGCTTTTTGCTTCCGTCGTTTCCTCCGCCGCCGGAGCCTCGGTCACGGCTTCGGGTTCGGTCTGTGCGGGCTGTTCGGCTTTCACGCAGCCGGTCAGGGCAAATACAAGCGCTATGGCGCAGAGCGCCGCAAGGATTTTTCTTACGTTGTTTTTCATTTTGTTTTTCCTCCAAAAATGTATTTGACGGGCGGCGGATGGAGGGCTTGCCAAGGCTTTATTTAGGAATAAAAAAACAGCTCCTCATCCCATACAATGGGACAAGAGCCGTACTCCTGCGATACCACCCAAATTGACGTGCATTGCTGCACATCCTCTCGCTTATGCGTACCATCATACGCATCCCGATTGATAACGGGAGGGCTCCCGTCGGACGCTACTTGATCTCTCTTTCACTCCGCCCTCAACAGTCCATTCCTTCCGCCCCGCCGACCGTGATCGCACCGCCCACAGCTCTCTTAACAACGGTTATGCAGAAATACTACTCTGTCTCAAAGGTTTACGCTATCTGATTGATAGCCCAGATTCTATTACACGCTTCTCCATTTGTCAATAGTTATTTTTTTGGAAATTTTTTTGCTTATTCCCGCTGTTGACTTTTTCGGAAAAGCGTTTATAATATTGCAATACGATGAGGGAGTAAATGGCTCATTCAGAGCGCAAGTCAACATACTGATGTTTTACATCTGGCTTGCCTTAATTATTGAGACTCAGGTACGGTTTGGCTGTGCTTGGGCTTTTTGTTCAGGCATATACGTGCCTGGATATTTTTTTACCCTGCCCTGACCGCACCGCCGCAGAAAGTCAATTGCCGGTTTCCGCCGCAAGCCGGGTATTTTATTGTTATGGGAGAAAAACAAGATGACGTTGGTTGAACTGTTTCTTATCGCCGTGGGGCTTTCAATGGATGCATTTGCCGTTTCACTGTGCAAGGGTCTGTCCGCCCGTCAGCTCAAAGCAAAGCACTATCTCACCGTCGGCGCGTGGTTCGGCGGCTTTCAGGCGCTCATGCCCGCAATAGGCTACCTGCTCGGCTCAAGCTTTGAGGGATATATAAACAAATTTGACCATTGGGTCGCTTTCTTCCTGCTTGCGCTCATAGGCGGCGGCATGGTCATGGAATCCTTTGAAAAGGACGATGAAACGCTGGACGATTCATTTACCTTCAAGGCTATGTTCATCCTCGCAGTCGCTACAAGCATCGACGCGCTGGCTGTCGGCATCACCTTTGCGCTGCTGCCTGACGTCAACATAGCCGCCGCGGTCTGCTTTATCGGCGCAACTACGTTCATCCTCTCCGCCGCCGGTCTCAAAATCGGCAATATATTCGGACTTAAATACAAAAACAAGGCGGAGCTTGCAGGCGGCGCGATACTGATACTTATCGGTCTCAAGATACTTCTTGAGCACCTTGGGATAATCAATTTCTGAGGAGACCGCAGTCATGAGTGTTCTGAAGCTGATACTGAGCGCCGCGGCGCCGCTTCCGGATATAGAAAGCTTTGACCGCTTTCTGTTCATCGGGCCGCATCCGGACGATATTGAGATAGGCGCGGGCGCGACAGCCGCAAAGCTTGCCGCCGCCGGAAAAAGCGTCTGCTTTCTGATATGCATCGACGGGCGCTACGGGGACGGAGCCACGTCCCTTCGCGGAGACGGGCTTGTCATGCGCCGCCGCGAGGAGGCGTCCGCCTCGGCAAGGAAGCTTGGCATATCCGACGTGCGCTTCCTTGATTTCTGCGACGGCGGATTCTACGCGGAAAATGACCTTATCACCGCGATAGCCCGCGCCGTCGGCGATTTTGCACCCGATGTGATCTTCGCGCCAGACCCATGCGTAACGAGCGAATGTCATATCGACCACCTGAATGTCGGCAATGCCGCACGGCGCATTGCCTGCTTTGCCCCGTATCCGAACATAATGGAGCGCTACGGCGCTTCCTCCGCCGATGTAAAGGCGCTTGCATATTATTTTACCGCAAAAGCAAACCGTTTTGTCGGGACACGCGGCTTTCTTGAGAAGCAGCTTGATTCCGTCTTCTCCTGCCACACCAGCCAGTTTCCGGAGGGCTGCGGCGCGGCGAAATCGATCTCAATGTATCTCCGCCTCCGTGCGGCGGATTTCGGCATAAGAAGTCTCAGGGGCAGCGCGGAGGGCTTCCGCGTCCTCGGTGCAACGCAGATGCACTGCTTCCCCGAAGCCGGAGAGTAATGCCGGGTAAAGACGCTCACTTCATCATCAGTCTCTGACAGCGCAGCGAAAAAGCTGCGTTGTCTTTTTTTCGTCGGCACGGTTATATAAAAATATAAAATTTGTATAAAACGCATAAAATGCTTGACCGCATGCGTGGATTGTGATAATTTTATTAAGAACATTTCATATTTGGGGAGTCTGCCCGGATTGATATTACGCAACTTATCGAAAAGAAAGAGGTGTACCGCTTGAAAGACCTAAAGCATTTGATTTTCTTTGAAAACCTTCTTCAGGATGCACAGAATGAACTGGTAAACAAGGCGGTGGAGGAAAAAAAGCTGGCTCTCGGCTATAACTGCTTTTACATACCGGAGCCGCTGATGAATCTGCCCGGCTGCTTTTCCAGCCGTCTGCGCGCTCCCCGCTGCACTTCCACCGACGTCGCAAGCTATTACATGACCACCCGCGTATGTCCCTATGTCCGCTCTATTCTCGAGCGTGCGATAGAGGGCGGCTACAACTATCTCAACGCGCTTTTCGGCGCGGAGAGCTGCGCCGCTATGGAGCGCATGGAGGAGCATTTCTTTCTCATTAACCCTGTAAAAAACGATCGCTTTTTTGTCACGCAGATAGACCCCCCGATGAAGGGCGACAAGACGAATCTTGACTATTACAAGGCACAGCTAAAGCTCAAGGTCGTCGATAAGCTGCACGATGTCTACGGCATCGATACATCCGAGGAAGCCATGCGCACAGCTATTGAGCAGCATAACGAGCTTTGCCGCGTCATCACCGAGATAGGCAATTTCCGCATGCTGGACAACCCGCCCATAACCGGATATGAGTTCCATGTTATCCAGCTTGTAAGTCAGGTCTGCCCGCATTATCTCATCCTGCCCTATCTCAAGGAAACTCTGGAGGAGCTTAAAACGCGTGAACCGGAAGCACAGTTCCCGTTCCGCGCCCGCGTTGTTCTCGTCGGCTCCGAGGTTGATGATCCAGATTTTACAAAGCTCATCGAGCAGTGCGGCGCAATGGTCGTGGCTGACCGCTATTGCTTCGGCTCCTTCCCCGGCCGCGAGGAGATCGAAATACACGACGATGAGACGGCGTTCGATGCCATATGCCGCCATTACCTTTTCTGGAATCAGTGCGCCCGCTTTATGAACGGCGGCAAAATCGACCAGCGCCATCACGAGGTCGAGCGCCTTGTCAAAGACTTCAAGGCGGACGGCGTGATATACGAAAACATGAAATTCTGCGAATTCTGGAGCTACGAAAAGGTTCTGGCTTCTCACATTCTCTCCGCTGACTTCGGCGTACCCTGCTGCACAATTGAAAAAGAATACGCGCTCGGCGCAATAGGGCAGCTCCGCACACGCTTCCAGGCATTTATCGAATCCCTTGAAATCAAAAAAATACAGGGAGGTATGTGAAAATGAAACTGAAATTCGTTGACAAAGCGATAGAGAAAATTGACAAAAAATTAGAGCGCTTTGACCCGCTGTGGCAGGCGGAGCACGGCGTAGGCGGTCTGAGAAGCCGCTACATAGATAAGACCGGCGTTGCAAAATACCGCGAATGGCGCGGTGTCAAAGACACGCTGTACGATTATTCGCAGTGGCTCAACAATCTTATCGCCATGGGCGGCATGGTCGCATCCGCACCCGTCAACATCATGAAGGGCTTCTGGGAGTACCGCTGGATGGGCTCCTACCTCGGCACGTTCATGTTCATTGACCGGCTTTTTGAGGGCTACCGCGGAACAGAGCTTCGCATTGCGCACATGAATATGCACTCTATCGTGCAGAATCTGACAAAGAAAATCGGCTTTGTTCTTGCAAACGACCGCCGGTTCGGCGGCGGCAAGGAAACGGATAACATCATCCCCTACGACGAGGTTCTTCCCGCACTTTTCCTCAAGGGCTTCAAGGGGCTGCATCCCATTCCGCTCCAGACTCTGCCTGAGTTTATCATCTGCGATGTTGACCAGCATATAGAGCCGTATTATATCGACGTTGCCGAGTCTTACGGACTCCCCGCAGACGTCTGCTCGCGCTGCGCCGCAGAGACGGGCGTTGCGATTGACGACGCATTCCCGCTGGTGGGCAAGGCGTTCCTGACGACAAATATGCCATGCAACGCTTCCGAGGCGACGTCCATGTTCCAGCGCCGCCGCTATGCCCTTCCCGATTTTCCCGTAACTCTCGCCATGATCCACAATGAACCCGGCGCACACCCCTACTCCACGCAGATGCTCAGGGACGCGATCGAGTTCATCAAGAAAGAGTACGGCGTGGAATACGATTGGAACGAGCTTTTCAAGTATGCCGCGCTTATGAACGAGCAGAACACCATAGAGCTTGAAAAGTGGGAATACTTCCAGACGAATCACTCCCCGCTCACCGGCATTTCCGAAACGCTCTACCGTCTGTACGCATGGGCGTCCGCAAACGGCAGCGACCCCTATTTCAACCGCAACGACCGCAAGGTCATCAAAATGATGCGCAAGGCATACGAGGAGAAATATGTCCCCTTCGGCGGCAAAACGCGCCACCGCGCCTTCCTGTGGGGACCCTCCGCCGTTTATTACACCGATTTCCCGACATGGACGCAGAACTGCTGGGGCATAAATATCGTGCTGAACATGGACTCCACCATGGGACACAACATGATCTCCACCTCCGATCCGGAGGAAGCCATCAAGGATCTTGCCCTCTTCTCCGAAAAGGCGACCATGCGCCATCACGCTGTCGGCGGCTGGGACAACGTAAACGCCATCTGGGATTGGGCAAAGCGTTTCAACTGCGACATGGTGCTCATGAACGACAACATTGCCTGCAAGGGTATGCTCGGCGTTCACGCGCTCATGGAGGAGCAGGCGCGCGATCTCGGCTTCCACTTCATATTCATTGAGCATGACCTTGAAGATTGCCGTACTGTTTCACGTCAGGATATGAGAAACTGCGTAAACAAGTATATGTCCGTTGTTCTCAACGAGAAGCCGCTTGATCCCACCATCGTTGAGTTTGACGATTCTCAGGCATATTAATTGAAGAAAGGCGGCGCTTAAAATGAAGAAATTTTTTAAGGTTCTTTTCAAAATACTCGGCAAAGTGATTATTGTTGGCCTTATCGCTTTTGTCGTCACCTTCGGGATCTATATGACCAATGCGGAAAACAAGCTCATCTATTACGTTGTGCGTCCTTTCCTCAACAAGCACTATGATTCTCAGGTGAGAGACAGAAGAATCTGACCTGTAAGCAAAAATAAGGTGCTGTCTCAAAATGATTTTTCAAAATCATACGAGGCAGCACCTCTTTTCGCAGCCAAATCGGAAAATGTTCTAAAACACTTGGAAGCATTTAAGTGCTTTACTATGTTTTCACGAGGTGTTTTGTCTGTTTTTTTTGACGAATGTACTTCTCTTTGACCGAACAGTCCGTGCAGCCCGCGCATACTCTACTTGCGTTTTGGTTGTTTTTACACATAAATATTGCGCCAAAGCCCGACTCTGTGCAAGAGCCGGGCTTTGTATTTTACTCCTGGCTGCCTCTTAGTGAGACAGTCACTTTTTCTTGGTTTAAATTCACAATATTTCACCGGATAATTTATTCAAAATACCATATTGTTCTCCGATGAACAATATGGTATTATCGTATTACAAGAGTGAACTCGATATAACATCTATGGAGACTAAAAGAAAGGGTGTATGACAATTGTACAAGAAAGAGCTTGAACGTGTTTCTCCTGAATCAGTCGGCATTCCCAGCGAAAAAGTGCTGAATATGATTCGTAGAATGGAAGAAAGCGTCAGAGAAATGCACGGCATTATGGTTGCACGGAACGGGAAAGTTATTTCCGAATGTTGGTGGGCGCCTTACGACAAAGACGTTGTCCACATTTGCCATTCCTTCGGAAAATCCTATTCCTGTACCGGCATCGCACTTGCCGTTACAGACGGTCTTCTTTCGGAGGACGATCTCATCATTGACATTTTTAAGGATGAAATCAAGGAATACGGTGTCACCGTAACGGATAATCTTCGGAAATTAAAAGTTCGTCATGTGCTTTCAATGACAAACGGGATGTCTAAAATGGCAATGGGCGGTCCTAATTTTGTCAAGAACTATCTCACGGCAGAAGTGGATCAGGAGCCCGGCAGCGCATGGCTTTACAACACCACCGGTTCCTGCCTGCTTGTTGCTATTGTTGAGAAAGTTGCCGGCATGGGAATCCGTGAGTACCTTACTCCCCGTGTTTTCAACAAGATCGGCATTGAAACCGATAAGCTTGGTTGGCAGAAATTCAGGGATGGCGGAACTTACGCTACTACCGGAGTTTCATCCACAACAGAAAACAATCTGCGTCTCGGTATGCTGTTTCTGAATCTCGGAATCTGGGATGGAGAACAAATTTTGGACCACGATTTTTTGGAACGGGCAACGTCAAAGCAGGCTGACAACAGCAGTCTGGCAAACGGTCCCGCAACCCGCGATCCAAACAGCGTTTCCGGCTATGGGTATCAGCTGTGGATAAACAAGGTTCCGGGAGTATACCGTTTTGAAGGCGGTCACGGACAGTTTTCCATCATGAGCAAGAAAAATAATATCGTTGTTTCTACTAACAGCAGTTCCATTCACGATTGTGATATGAATGCAATTATTAACCTTGTTGATGAGCTTTGCGATTGTGACTACCCGGACGAGCTTCCTGAAAACGAGGAAGCCTGCTCTGCTCTCCGAGAATTCGAAAAGAGCCGCAAGATCCCAGCGCCCGATAAAGCGCCCATTCCCGATAACTATAAATCTTGGGAGGGAATATACGAAGTAACCGACGGTGGCTTCCATCTGAATCCCGAACTCCGTCCTTTCCACAGCTTCAACGCATACTGTGTTGACTTCTACCCGAGGGACAATGTCGATGCAAAAACGCTGTCTCTTCGCTTTCTTTCAAAAGACCGCTGTGAAATGGTACTTGACGGAAGATTTCGCTTCATAGTCCGCATGGACGGCGTTATAGAGCAGGTCAACACCGGCAGCGATTATACATCTTACTATACGACTTTCAGCAACGGTGTTCTCTCAGGAGATACTTTTGAAATACATACCCGCTATATGCAGACGGCGTTCCAAGCCATAATGTGGATCACCAAAACCGACACGGGCGTAAAAATAAAGGTACAAAAAGAAATGCTGCACGAGGGCAATATGTACTTTTACTTGAATGCGGAAGCGAAAAAAATCTTATGACTGCGCAGACAAACACGAATTATTGCTTTTCGAAAGCAAAATAAACTACAGAAATTAAGGAGTTAAAAATGGAAAGCAGCAGCAAGATATCTAAATTTTTCAAGTTTTTGAAGGAAAACCTCACCTTAGAAGCCCTTTTGGTAATTTTAATTTACGTCGCAGACAGATGGTCTTACAACATGTACAACGCCATACAGGCAACAAACGCAATAAACAATCTTGAAATTGCAGTTGCAGTCATCGGTGTCATCGGTTCTTTATATGTCATCTCCGGTATGGTTTTCCGTCTCCCATCAAGCCGTTTGATGCAAAAAGTCAGCTTGCGCAGACTGCTTGTAATTTGCTTTATAATCAAAATAGCGATTTATGCTCTCACAGCAGTTCTCCCCGTAAATAATGTTATTCTATATGCTATTCTTCGCTGTATCTACGCACTTACGTGGTCTTTCCTCGGCGTTGCGCTTCCCGCAATGCTTGCCATTGCTGTTGATAACCGTCTTGTCGGTACTGCATATGCTCTGTACGCAGGTCTCTGCGGCACATTGACCGCGCCTTCCCGTCCCTGGGCAATCTCCCTCATGGGAAGCATAGGAGCAAAGGCTTTCTATGTCATCGCTCTGTGCGCTGTCGTACCTCTGGTTCTTTCTATGTTCATCCGCGATGATAAGTTCAGAAGCGCGATGACAGCAAAGCTCGATTCCGACGGCGGCGGAAACAAGCCTAAATTTAAATTCATGTGGAAGCTTGTTCCCCTTTGCCTCTTTGCATCCTTGCCCCTTATGTCTTGGCAGATGTACAACGAATTTCTTCCGAAGCTTGCTGAAGCAAACGGTTTCTCGTATCTGACCGAACTTGGCATTGCTTCCGCTATTGAAGGCTGGGTCAATCTTGGTACCGGCATCCTGTGCGACATTATCAGTCCGGGTCTTGTTGCAATGGTTCAGTGTGTGCTTTGGGCAGGCGCCCTCTTCCTGCTGGCAACTTCTTCCGCCTCCAGCGCAATGATGCTGCCTTTCATCATGTACGGCTGCGGTATCGGCGCAATCGGCTGCCTGAAAATTGCCTGCATGAAGTCTGTTAAAAAGGAAGCTCAGGTTGATCTTTCCGGTACTTTCTCTCTCTGCAACGACAGCGTCACCTTTATCGGCTCCACAACAAACGGTCTTCTCATTGCCAGCGTCGGCTATGCGGCAGCATTTAAGACTATTGCAATTTTGCCCCTGATTACTGCCGCGTTCTGCGTATACTATTTTTTCATCAAGAAAAACTATAACAAATAAACAACCAATTTCGGGTTAGAAAAAATTCATCAACTCTTGCCATGCATGGTGTCTTGGCAAGAGTTGGTGTATATGTGCAAGTAGTTTCTTCTATCTGACATATCGCATAAAATCGTTGTTTCAGGCTTGCATGTTTTTCTGATATGATTTATACTTTCAAGGAAAGATATATTGACATGAAAAAAACAAAAAAATTGATATCCTTGCTGATAACGCTATCAATGTTCTCCGTTTTTTCTTTGTCGGGTTGTACATCAAAGAATATGACCGACAACAGTCAGTCACATGATTCTAAAACACTGCGCATTGCTTTTGGTGCCGGTCAGTCAGAAACCGACCTCTATCCGCCAACTACGGCAAACCAGAATCTGATGTGGTCCCTCCGCCCTTGTGTGGAACCCTTGATTGAACTTGATGCCTATGGAAATGTTATAAATGTACTTCTTGAAAGCATAGACGCGAACAAAGATTTTTCGGAGTATGTCCTGAATATTCGACAGGATGTTTTTTTCTCCGATGGCACGGCTTTAAATGCAGAAGCTGTCAAATGGAATTTAGAGCAGACAAAGCAGCACGGAATCAATGATTTCTGCAACAAAATTTCTCAAATAGAGATTATTGATGATTACTGCTTAAAGCTTTATCTGAACCAGCCTGATGTTTTGTTTGTCCGGATGCTTTCAACAAATAAGGCGGCACTTATGATATCGCCGACAGCCGTAGAAGCTAACGGAGTTGAATGGGCAAAGACTCATCCTGTCGGTACAGGTCCGTTTTGTTTGGAGAGCTGGGATTTTGGGCGCCAAATGTCTTTCGTAAAAAACGAAAATTACCGGTTCGAAGGTCTGCCCAAGTTAGACAGGATCGTATATCAGTATGTTAACAACAATGCCGTTCTCCGCGCATCATATCTGAACGACGAGTATGATGTTATATTCTCGCCAAGCTCCGCACTTCTTTCTTCCCTCTCCAAGGATGGGCAGCGTTGTGCAATATATGATTATGCAAACAATGCGTTTAATCTGTGGTTTCCTTCAGCTGTCCATGGCTCACCGTTTCAAAATGAGCTTGTACGAAAAGCGGTTTGTTATGCAGTTGATATGCCTTCGATTCTCAGCGCATTATACGGCGATGAGTTTGAAGCAAGCAATCAACTGAGCAGCCCGCGGAGTCCGAACTGGGATGATGCAATCAAAGGTTACCCTTACAACGTTGAAAAGGCTAAGGAGCTGCTTTCTGAAGCGGGCTATCCCAACGGATTCAGCACAACAATCATAGCGCAGAGTAACGAGCAAAACAAGTTGCTCTGTGAAGCTATTCAGGCAAGCCTGCGTGAAATAGGAATCAGTCTGACGCTTGATATGGCAGATGAAGCGCGTTATGCGGATTCCGTGATCCTCAACAGCTGGGGCGATCAGTTGGCTCTGATTTTCTACACATTTACTCCGGACGACATTTCTTCACTGGTGCGTATGCTTAACCCTGACACCTGTATTTTCGGTCATACGGTGAATTTTTCAGATGAATACCGCAGCGCATTCAGTGAGATTGTTGCTGCTTCCTCATTAGAAGAAGCGTCAGAGGCGTACCGCAAAGCCGACCGCGTCCTGATTGACGAAGACGCTCTTGTATTTCCGGTTTATGTATGCAATAACGCAATCGCGCAGAAAGAATATGTTCACTGTATCGGCTCCGGACTTGACGGTGAGACTCAGCTTCGCTACTGGAGTCCGGAAAATGTATGGTTAGACTGAAGCAGAAGTTTTTTGAAAGGAGGAATGACATATGCTCAGATATGCTGCAAAAAAGTCTTTTCAAAGTTTATGTACTATCCTTGTTGTGTCATTCCTGACCTTTCTGTTGCTATGGCTTATGCCCGGTGACGCCGCAACGTTAAGTGTCGATCTGTCATCAGGGAATGTCAATACGCAGTCTCTCGACATCATTCGTGAGCAGTATGACTTAAAAAGCAGTATTCTGGAGCAGTACATTCATTGGCTGACAAAGATTTTTCATGGCGACTTCGGTATGTCCTCCACATATCACTGCCCTGTTTTTAAAGTCGTTCCGAAACATCTGGCAGTGACTGTCAGGTTCGGTTTGATGTCTTTGGTGCTCAGCACCTGCGGCGGAATCGCCCTCGCATATATTGCTGCCACACATCGCGGCACTATATGCGATGATATTATCTGCTCTCTGTCCGGTTTGGGCGTATCAACTCCGCCTTTTTTAATTGCAATCATTCTTATTCTTGTGTTTTCAACATCCCTCGGATGGCTGCCTGTGCAGGGCTATACCGAACCAAATGTCGATTATGCATTGCATTTGAAAAAAATGATCATGCCATGCATGGTTGCTGCTTTCGGTGGAATGGCAACCGTTATTCGCCAGGCCCGCGCTTCGGTTCTGGATGTATTGAACAAAGACTATGTTCGCGCCGCAAAAGCCAGAGGGCTTTTGCGTAAAGATATCGCTCTCCGCTATATCATCCGAAACGCGCTGACGCCTGTCCTTACACTTTTAGGCTTGCAGATCTGTGTGCTTTTCGGTGGCATTGTCGTAGTAGAAAACATCTTTAATATCCCCGGCATGGGTTCCTTGCTGCTTACCGCAGTAAAGAACAGAGATGTGGCTTTGGTTCAGATTTGTGTGCTGATCATGGCCGTTGCAATTATCGTTTCATCGCTTTTGGTTGACATTGCCTATGGCATTGCCGACCCTCGAATGCGTCAGTCGTCAGGTGAGGAATAACGATGATAAAACGTTCTGGTAAAAAAGCTCTGCGGCTGACAACCATTGCAGGAGCAATACTGATAATATTTTTGATATGCGCATTGCTTGCACCATGGCTCGCCCCATATGATCCCGGAAAAGCCGATTTTGCGCAGCGGCTCGCCGCGCCTTCTCTCGCACACCCGTTCGGCTGCGATCTCCTTGGCAGAGATTTATTAAGCCGAGTCCTTTACGGAGCGCAAACGGTTTTTTTAACGGCAATCACCGCAGTGGCTCTTAGCTGTATAGTTGGCAGTCTGCTCGGTCTGGCAGCCGGTTATTACGGCGGAGTGATAGATGCGGTCATTATGCGTTTTACGGAAGCTATTATGGCTGTTCCCCCTTTGATTCTGGCAATGGGCATCAGCATTGTGATGGAGCAGAACCGCAAAAATCTTATGTTGGCGCTGGCATTTTCATCTTTACCTACATTTATTCGGATAATACGCGGGCAAGTAAAGGCAATTCGTCACTTGCCGTTCATCCAGTCCTCACGCATCATCGGCTGTTCAGAGAGCAGAATATTATTTAAACACATTTTTCCAAATTGTGTGATTCCCGTAATTGTGGCAGTAACATCAAGCCTCGGTTCCGTCATATTGGCCGAGGCAAGCCTGAGTTACCTCGGAGTGGGAATTCCGTCAGAAATTCCGGCATGGGGTTCCATGGTAAGCGAAGGATTCCAGTATCTGGATATTTCGCCCCGACTTGCAATAATCCCCGGACTTGCTATTGTTATGACAGTCAGTGCTTTCAGCATAATAGGCGACCGTTTAGGAGACGTTATACGTTTAAAGTAATCGTATACAGCGCAAACAACCGGCAGAAATCAGGTGATCCTTTTGAGTAGCAGCCTTTTAAAAGTCAGAGATGTCCATACCGAATTTCATCACAAAAAAACTGTAACCTATGCGGTTAACGGAGCACAGTTTGAAATCATGCACGGAGAAGTTGTTGGTCTTGTCGGTGAAAGCGGATGCGGCAAATCCGTGCTGCAGCAGACAATTCTGAATATTCTGCCCACCGGAGCCGATGTGTCCTGTTGCGGCAGCGCCGTTTTTGATGGAAATGAGCTTTTGCCTCAAAGCACGGGGTCTGCGTGTATACGGAATATCTACGGGAAAAAAATTGCTATGATTTTTCAGAATCCAACAGCATCGCTCAATCCTGTCATTCCGGTAGGCGAACAAATCTCAGAGGTCATTCGTACACACTTGAAATTGTCCAAGGCTGAGTCCAAAAAACGTGCGCTTGAGATGATGAGAAAGGTTAATATCCCTAATGCGCACCTACGTTACAGCGACTACCCCCATCAATTTTCCGGTGGAATGTGCCAACGTATCATGATTGCCATGGCTATCAGCTGCAGTCCGGAGCTGGTCATTGCAGATGAAATTACCACGGCATTGGATGTAACTACCCAAGCTCAGATTTTTGAGTTGTTAAAGAGCCTTGTTGATGAGATGGGGATGGCGTTGCTTATTATCAGCCATAATATCGGTTTGGTCGCTCACTATGCGGATCGGATCTATATCATGTACGCAGGACAGATGATGGAGTGGGGGACTTCAAAGCAAATCTTTTTTTCTCCGGCGCATGCATACACCCGCGCATTGCTCATGGCTGTTCCCTCCCTTTTTCAGTCGAGAGAGCAGCCGCTTGTCACGATACCCGGTATTCCGCCTGATCTGCACGATAAAATATCCGGCTGTCCATTTTATCCCCGCTGTGAATTCAAGCGTGATATTTGCCGGAGCAGCAAATTCACCGAAATACGCGAGATAGAAACCGGGCATTTCACGCATTGTCTTCATGACAATTTTGCTGATCTGACGAGAAAAACCAATACATTTCAAAGAGTAGACTGTTGCCGGGGTGATACCTGCCTCAGCATTGAAAATCTTTCTAAAACCTATCGCACACGCTTTAGAAATCCCTTTAATAAAGCAGCCTCTCCCGTTCATGCAGTCCAAAATGTCAGCTTCTCTCTCCACGAAGGGGAAATTCTCGGTTTAGTCGGTGAGAGCGGCTGCGGTAAATCTACGATTGCACGCTGTATACTGGGGATAACCGAACCGAGCGGGGGCATCATACGAAGCTTTGGGACGGATTTAACCGAATACCGCAAAACACACCCCAAACACAGAAATACGGAAATTCAATTAGTCTTTCAGGATGCTGTCGGCTCCTTTGATCCGCGGCAAACAGTAGGGGAGATTATAAGCGAACCAATATTAGTTCAAAATCCGGCAATTGACCACACGGAAGCAAATCGTCTCACCGATGATTTATTGAACCTTGTGAAGCTTGATACTTCTTTGAAGGGCAGACGTCCGAACGAATTGAGCGGAGGTCAGCAGCAGCGTGTTTCAATTGCCCGCGCCCTTGCAAGCAACCCCCGCATCCTTATATGTGATGAACCTTTGTCCGCTTTGGATGTTTGTGCGCAAGCGCAAATTATTAACCTGTTCCTTGAATTAAAGAGCAAACTCGGCCTTGCAATTCTATTTATTTCACATGATTTATCCGCAGTCCGCTATTTATGTGACAACATTATTGTCATGTATCGCGGACAAATTGTGGAATCAGGTAGTTGGGAGCACATCAGCTCCGTTCCCGTTCACCCTTACACAAAGGCTCTCATGACCGCAGCAGCGCTGCAGGATACCGGTTCATTAATTACCTCCGACAAAGAAGACGTTTCTCTCTCCGCTGCTGCTGCACAAGCGACGGAAACGACAGGGTGTCCCTATTATCACGCCTGCAGCAATCCATGCAAAAGCGGTAAATCACAGCTTCCTGCAATGCGCGAAATAGCACCCGGTCATTTTGTTGCTTGTCATAAAGCAGCGGATGCATAATATTCACTCAGATTTTATGAAAAGGTTGTTGTAATATGGAAATCAATTGGGCCGACAGATATTTGCCTATTCTCGATGCGCTTGTTCTCCACACAAATTGTGTTATGCGTACACAGCATATAAGACTCGATCGCGGTGACGGGATCATGCTTTCCCAACATGAATGGCAGGCCTTCTCTTACCTCGTCCAACACGAAGCGGAAAACATCAATATGGTTACATTATCCACAGAGTTAGCAATTCCCAAAAGTTCTTTGACTAAAATATCCAAGATGTTATGCGCTCACGATATGGTCAAAAAATATCAATTGGAAGATAATAAAAAAGAAATATTTTTGAAGCCAACCGAAAAAGGACGCAATATGTATATTACATATTCATGGAAGTGTTCACGCGAATTTTTTAAACCGCTGTTTGACGGCTTGGAAAGTATTTCCGACGAAGATTTGCTTGTTTTTGCAAATACGATAAAGAGCTTTTCACAAAGCATGTCAGGCTCCCAAGAGCGCAAGCTGGTTCTGTACGAGAAAGAAGATTGAGTGCATTTTCTTATATTCGATAATGCAGTTGCTGAAAACTACACCGCTGTTTTTAAAAATTTATTTTTTGAAAAGCTGAAAAACAAGCGCCTTGGAAAAATCCAAGGCGCTTGTTTTTCAAAGAATGAAGGCTCTATGTCAATAGTTGGGGTAGAGCCTTCATGATTCTAAAATAAATGTTGGGGTACACATCCTCGCCGGATGTGTCACCCCAACATTTATTTTAGAATCTTTTTTATTGCGTTTCCATTTCTTCTATAAGCTTGCCAAAGAGCGTGAGGGCGGAGTTTATCGGTTCCGCGCTGCTCATGTCGACACCGGCGATCCTGAGCAGGGAGATGGGGTCGGTGCTGCTGCCGCCGGAGAGAAACTTCTTGTAGCTGTCTACCGCCGGTTTGCCTTCGCTCAGAATCCTGTTGGCGATCGCCACGGCGGCGGAGAAGCCCGTTGCGTACTGGAACACATAATAATTATAGAAGAAGTGCGGTATCCTCGCCCACTCAAGCGCAATTTCCTCGTCGGAAATCATATCCGCTCCGAAATAGAGCTTGTTGAGCGCAAGATATTTTTCGCACAGCGCATCGGCGGTGAGCGTCTCGCCCCTTTCGCACATCCGCCCCATTTCAAGCTCAAATTCCGCGAACATCGTCTGCCGGTATACGGTCCCCTTGAACTGATCGAGAAAATGATTTATAAGGTAAGCCCTGCGGGTTCTGTCCTCGGTCTTGCCAAGAAGATAGCGCATCAGCAGCACTTCATTGACGGTGGAGGCAACCTCCGCAACAAAGATGACATAGTCCGAGGTACACACCGGCTGATATTTGCAGCTGTGCCAGCTGTGGAGCGCGTGTCCCATTTCATGGGCGATCGTAAACATGCAGTCAAGCGTGTCCTTGTGGTTCAGCAGCACATACGGGTGCGGGCGCGAGGAGCCGGAGGAATACGCCCCGCCGCGCTTGCCCTGGTTTTCATAGACATCTATCCAGCGGTTGTCAAAGCCTTGCTTCAGAAGCGCCGTATAGTCCTCACCCATGACAGAAAGCGCGCCGAGTACGGTCTGTTTTGCTTCTTCATAGCTTATCTTCTGCTGCACATCGGCAACTATCGGCGTGTATACGTCGTACATGTGCAGTTCATCCACGCCCAGAAGCTTTTTGCGGAGCGCGACATAGGCATACATTTTGTCCATGTTGGCGTGAACGGCGCCGATGAGATTCATGTACACCTCAACCGGCACCTCCGTCGCGTCGAGCGACGCCTCAAGCGTACTGCCGTATTTTCTCGCGTCCGCGAAAAAGCGGAGCTGCTTGAACTGCGCGTCCAGTGTTGCGGCGACGGTGTTTTTGAACTGTCCAAGCTGCTTGTAGTACGTTTCAAACGCGCTGCGGCGGAGAACCCTGTCGGCGCTTTCGAGCAGCGGCACAAAGCTGCCGTTTGTAAGCTGGTGCGCCTTGCCGTCAGCGTCGAAAGCGTCGGGAAAAGTAAGATCGGCGTTTCTGAAAATGCCGCAGATGTTGTCGGGAGCGTCTGCCATCTCGCCCATGGCGGACAGAAGCGTCTCTTCTGCGGCGGAGAGAATGTGCGCTTTCCTGCGCCGGACGGAGTAAAGCACCCGCCGGTAGGTTTCAAGCTCCGGCTGTACGGAAAAGAAACTGTACAGCCTGCCGTCGTCGATCGCAATAAGCTCTGGCGTTGCAAAGGCGGCGGCGCTTGAGGCGGCCACGCATATATTCATTGCCTTGCCGCGCATATCCTGATAAAACGCGTTGGACGTGTCCTGATCGCTCTTGCAGTTTGCATAGCCGTAAAGCCGATCGAGACGGACGGAAAGCGTATCGTTGAATTTCAGATAACCAAGCAGCGTTTCCGCGCTTTCGCCGAGCCTGCCGCGGTAGGCTTCAAGCTCCTCCGGCGTATTTTTAAGGGACTCATACTCGCTTTTCCACGCCTCGTCGCTTTCAAACAGATCGCGCAGATCCCATGTATATTCCTCTGCGGCGTCTTCTCTTTTCGGTATTGTGATATCAGCCATAATCTACCTCGCATATAATAATTCAGCACAGTCCGTGTTCCCGCGCAGAGCCGGTAAAAAGTCCTTCTCAAAGACCTTAGCGCTCAAACGCGGGTCAGCGACTGTGTCTCTGTCGCATATACATATTATACCACGCCTGACGTTTATTTGAAAGAGCGAAGAGGGCGGCAGGAGAAAACGGTCAGAACTTTTTTGCCCGTCTGTTTTTGAATTTCATGGAAGGGGAAATGATTTGAACGGTATTATAAAACGCACTGTCGAAACAACGCTTGACGTTGTGCCTGAATATCCTTTGTCAGAGCTTGAGCGGCTTGCGCCGCTGCTCAGCCGGATAAACGTCCTTTCCGCGTCCGTTGCGGGAAACGGGGAGCTTTTGTGCGGAGAGGACGAACGCCCAGCGGCGTTCGCGGCGGAGCGGGATATCCCCGCAATGCTCACGGTGTCATGCGGGGAGGCAAAATATGCCCGCCGGCTTTTTACGGATGAAGACGCCGAAAGCCGTTTTTTTGAAAAGCTGGCTGAACGGCTTGCGGCGGGCAATTTTGCCGGAGCAAATTTTGAATTTCTGAATCTTTTCCCGTTTGACAGAAGCAATTATACCGAATTTCTTAAAAAAGCCGCGGCCGTGCTGCATGAAAACGCCTGCCTTGCCGGAAGCATCGCCGCGCCGCCATGCGCGCTGAGCCTTGCCGCAGCGAACGATTATGAAGCGCAGGGCGAATATCTTGACAGCGTGAACATACTGCTGAGCGGCTGCTTGTATCTCAGAAACAGTCCGTGCAGGCGGATGGCGGACGATGCGCTGGCGGAGACGCTTGCCTTTGCGGGAAAAGCAGTGCCGGGGCATAAGCTTGCCGTTACGCTTGCCGACCATGCGCTTGCATACACGGAGAACGGGGTGTGTCAGGTTCTCCCCGCGGCGCTTGTCCGCTCAATATCCGCACCAAGTTCGGAATTTGACGGAGAACGGGATTATGCGCGGCTTTTTGATATCATCGCAGCTTATCCCGTTTCGGACATATCGATACGTTCATATTCGCGGACGGATAAAATGATTTTTGACGTTATCGCGGATAAATTTGATATTATCCGCCCTTGATAGCCAATGTCAGAGCGCCGTCCTTGAGCGATACTTCCACGGTGTCCCCGCGAACGGCTCTGCCCGAGAGCAGCATATCCGCCGCGGCGTCCTCAATGCTGCGGCGGAGCGTGCGCCTGAGCGGCCTTGCGCCGAATTTGTCGTCGCAGCCCTTTTCCGCGAGCCATTTGACGGTTTCTGCCGGAACGGAGAGAGTAAGCCCAAGGGCGGCAAAGCGCTGCCTGATCTCTGCAAGCATCGTTTCGGTTATTGAGAGCATCTCCGCATGGCCGAGCTTGCCGAAAATTATCGTTTCGTCGATACGGTTGAGAAACTCCGGGGTAAAGGTCGCACGAAGCTCCTCGCGTATCTTCCTGCGCATATTTTCGTCGCCGTCCTCCGCGCCCTCCGAAAAGCCTATGGGCGCACGGTTATCGGTAATGGCCTTTGCGCCGATGTTCGACGTCATGACTATCACGGTGTTTGAAAAATCAACGCGCCGTCCGGTCGAGTCGGTCAGATGACCGTCGTCCATTATCTGCAAAAGTATGCCCCATATATCGCGGTGGGCTTTTTCTATCTCGTCAAACAGTACGACCGACCACGGCTTGCTGCGCACACGCTCCGTGAGCTGACCGCCCTCCTCAAAGCCCACATAGCCGGGAGGGGAGCCGATAAGGCGGCTGACGCTGTGCTTTTCCATGTATTCCGACATATCAAAGCGTATGAGAGCCTTTTCATCGCCGTATACGGAGGCGGCAAGGGCGCGGCACAGCTCCGTCTTGCCCACGCCCGTCGGACCGAGAAAAAGAAAGCTTCCCACGGGTCTGTTTGGGGCTTTCAGCCCTACGCGGCTGCGGCGTATCGCACGGCTTACCGCCGTGACCGCCTCGTCCTGCCCAATGATGCGCCGCCTCAATTCGTTTTCGAGATTTATGAGACGCGTGCTTTCGTCGTTGTCTATGCCGGACACGGGGATATCCGTCCAGCGGGATACCGCCTCGGCAATGTCGGAAGCGTGGACAAGCCTGTCACCCCTGCCGGATACGTGTACGCACGCCGACGCCTCGTCCAGAAGGTCTATCGCCTTGTCGGGGAGAAATCTGTCGTTTATATAGCGCACGGAAAGCTCATATGCGGCGCTGAGCGCCTGCGGGTCTATCGAAACGCAGTGGTGCTTTTCAAGACCGTCCTTTATGCTCCTGAGCATCTCAAGGGTGTGTGCTTTGTCCGGCTCATTCACATGAACGGGCTGGAAGCGCCTTTCAAGGGCGGTATCCTTTTCGATGTGCTTTCTGTATTCCGCAGGAGTCGTCGCGCCGATTATCTGCACCTCGCCCCTGCCGAGCGCCGGCTTGAGAATGTTCGCCGCGTCTATCGCGCCCTCGGCGCTGCCCGCGCCGATTATCGTGTGCAGCTCGTCGATGAACAGTATCACGTCTCCGGCGCGTTTTACGTCCTTCAGCACCGCTTTAACGCGCTCTTCAAAATCGCCGCGGTATTTCGTTCCGGCAAGCATCGCAGGAATGTCGAGCGACACGAGTCTTTTCTGCCTCAGCTCCGCGGGCGCGGTACCCTGTACTATGCTTATCGCAAGTCCCTCCGCAACCGCGGTCTTGCCGACGCCGGGTTCGCCGACGAGAACGGGGTTGTTCTTCGTGCGCCGCGAAAGTATCTGCACCGTGCGCAGAAGCTCGTCCCCGCGCCCGACGACGGGGTCTATGCCGCCGCTGCCGGCGAGGGCGGTAAGATCGCGGCTGTATTGATCGAGAACTCTTGTTTCGGCGTGGCGCACGGTACTGCGCAGTATACCGGGCTGTGTTTTCCCGCGGTTGTCATAGAACGCAAAGGAATCCATAAGGTCGGTATAAACGTCGTTTATGTCCTCGCCCAGCTCACGCAGGATCTTTACGCCCGTGCAGTCGCTCTGGCGCAGAATACCGAGCAGCAGGTGTTCCGTGCCTACAAAGCTTCGGTTGAGCTTTTCCGCTTCCGCCGACGCCTTTCCGACAGCAATTCGGGCGTGTTCGGAAAGCCGGTTTACGTTTCCTGTCGGCGCGCCGCTTCCGTTGAGCGCGGTTATCTTGCTTATCAGCACCCTTTCGCTTATCCCGCGCCGCTCAAGGATGCCCGCGCCGAGACCGCCCTGTTCCCTTATGATCCCGACAAGCAGATGCTCCGTTCCAACGTAGCTGTGTCCAAGCTCTCCCGCCGCGATGCCCGCCTTTTCTATCGCGTGTTCAGCACGCTGAGTGAATTGTCCGTTGCTTTTCAATATCAACACCTCGTCCGACATTTGCATGATCATGATAGTAATTATCACCCAGCCGCCGTGCAGGAAATGCACGAAACGCGGACGGGCTTTCAAAGATTGTAGACATTTTTTTGAAAATTTATATCACAAGCAAAATTTGAGATTGATTTTTCTGCTATCTGTGTTACAATATCTAAGATCAGTGGCGAACTGATAAAATACATACGGAGGTAAAATTATGGCTTTTGTTATTACCGATGAGTGCCTGTCCTGCGGCTCCTGCGCTGCTCAGTGCCCTGCCGACGCTATTGAAATGGGCGACCTGCACTACGAGATCGATCGTGATAAGTGCCTTGAGTGCGGTGCTTGCGCTGCTCAGTGCCCTGCCGACGCTATCGTTCAGGAGTAATTTTTTTACATCTGATAATAAAAGGGACGATTTTATCGTCCCTTTTATTACAGCTTTTTGACAGTCTCAATGAAAGAGATGATTTTATCGTCCCTTTCATTTTGCTTTTGAGGTAAAATATGCCGGAATTTATTCATTTGTGGGAGAACGGACCGCTCTTTGCGCAGTCGGCGCATTTCAAGCTCGGCACCGACTCCGTTCTCCTTGCGGATTTTGCAAATCTGTCCCGCGCAAGGCGGGGGATAGATCTGGGCTGCGGTTCGGGGATAATCGCCATGCTCCTGCTTGCGCGAAGTGAAAAGCTCAATATGACGGGGCTTGAAATAAATCAGGACGCGGCGGAGCTTGCGGGCAAAAATATGGCGGTCAACTCTTTTGGCGGCCGTGCGGAGATAGTTGCCGGCGATATCCGCCGCCACAGGGAGCTTTTCCGCGCCGGAAGCTTTGATCTTGCCGTTGCAAACCCGCCGTATTTTCCGCAGAAGAGCGGAGCGCTTTCGCCGGAAAGCGGCCGCGCCGCGGCAAGGGGAGAGGTTGAGTGTACGCTGGAGGAGCTTTGCCGTGCGGCGGCGTTTCTCCTTAAGACCGGCGGCAGCTTCTGTATCGTCCACAGGGGCGAAAGGCTTTCGGAGCTTATGTGTCTTATGAGCGGGTGCGGGATCGAACCTAAGCGCCTGCGGCTCGTGCAGCATAAAGCAAACTCCGCGCCGTCTCTCGCGCTTGTCGAGGGGCGGCGCGGGGGAAGCGCGGGACTTAAAATAGAGCCGCCGCTCATCCTTGCGGATGAAAACGGCGGCGAAAGTGAAGAATACAGAAGGATCTATCACAGATAAGCCGCCGTGCTTGAAATTTTTGCCATATATGTATATAATAAGGAAGTGAATATCCGGATCGGGGTGTGATGAATGGCTTACAGAACCGACATTGAAATAGCACAGGCGTGCAAAATGAAAAGAATAAGCGAAATTGCCGAAAGCGCGGGGATCGATGCAGAGTATCTTGAACTGTACGGCAATTATAAGGCAAAGGTCGATTATAAGCTGCTCCGCGACAAGAAGGGCGCCCACGACGGAAAGCTTATCCTCGTGACCGCTATTACCCCCACTCCGGCGGGAGAGGGGAAAACCACAACGGCGATCGGCCTTGCCGACGGTCTGAGAAGAATAGGGGAAAAAACCGTCGCGGCGCTGCGTGAGCCGTCGCTCGGTCCCGTTTTCGGCATAAAGGGCGGCGCCACCGGCGGCGGATACGCGCAGATCGTCCCAATGGAGGATATCAACCTCCATTTTACGGGGGATTTTCACGCAATAGGCGCGGCGAATAATCTCCTTGCGGCGATGCTCGACAATCACATACAGCAGGGCAACGCCCTCGGTATCGACCCAAAGCAGGTAACATGGCGCAGAGTGCTTGACATGAACGACAGGCAGCTTCGCAATATCGTTGACGGGCTTGGCGGCAGGGCGCACGGCGTTCCGAGGGAGGACGGGTTCGACATCACAGTTGCTTCCGAGGTAATGGCGGTAGTGTGTCTCGCGTCCGATATTTCCGATCTTAAAAAGCGGCTCGGCAGAATTGTTGCCGCTTATACCTATGATGGAAAACCCGTCACCGCACATGATCTCAAGGCGGAGGGGGCTATGGCGGCGCTGCTCAGGGATACGCTCAAGCCCAACCTTGTTCAGACGCTCGAGGGAACGCCTGCTTTTGTCCACTGCGGTCCCTTTGCAAATATCGCGCACGGCTGCAATTCTGTTACTGCTACGCGTATGGCACTCAAGCTTGCCGATTATGTCGTTACCGAAGCGGGCTTTGCCGCAGATCTTGGAGCGGAGAAGTTCTTTGATATAAAATGCCGCATAGCCGGTCTGCGTCCCGACGCTGTCGTTGTTGTCGCAACGGTTCGTGCGCTCAAGTATCATGGCGGCATACCAAAAGAGGAGCTTGACAGCGAAAATCTTGCCGCGCTCGAGAGAGGACTTCCCAATCTCATGCAGCATGTTTCAAATATACGGGATGTGTTCGGACTCCCGTGCGCCGTGGCGATAAACGCATTTCCGACCGACACGAAGGCGGAGCTTGAGCTCGTGGAAAAGCGCTGCGGCGAGCTTGGCGTGAACGCGGTGCTGTCCGAGGTCTGGGCAAAGGGCGGCGAGGGCGGCACGGCGCTTGCGCGTGAGGCAGTGCGCTTGTGCGGGCAGCCGAATAATTTCTCCTTCAGCTATGACGCGGATAGGAGCATCGAGGAAAAGCTTGACGCAATATGCCGCAGGGTATATCATGCCGACGGGGTCAGGCTTGTGGGAAACGCGGTTAGTCAGGTGCAGCGGCTTGCGTCGCTCGGCTATGACAGGCTGCCAATATGCATTGCGAAAACACAGTATTCCTTTTCCGACGACCCGAAAAAGCAGGGTGCGCCGAGAGGCTTTACCGTAACCGTGCGTGAACTCAGGGTGAGCGCGGGAGCGGGATTTATCGTTGCGCTTGCGGGCGATATAATGACCATGCCGGGACTGCCGCGTGTTCCCGCGGCGGAAAAAATCGATGTGGATGAGAACGGCGTTATTTCCGGCTTGTTCTGACAGGCGGTGTATTGAAGAATGGGTGAATTGTTAAGGGGCGTACCTGTTGCCTCCGCGCTTGAAGGCAAAACGCGTGAAAAGACCGATAAGCTCAGAGCGGCGGGTATTGAGCCGTGTCTGGCAATGCTGCGCGTCGGCGCGGACGAAGGCGCGCTTTCATATGAACGGGGCGCGTCAAAGCGCTGCGGCAAAGCCGGTATAGCCGTGCGGAAGATCGCTCTGCCGCTGGACGTGACGCAGGAACGCCTTCTCGGCGTGATACGCGAATTGAATGACGACGCGGCCGTGCACGGGATACTCATGTTCCGACCGCTTCCGGCACAGCTTGACGAGAAAGCGGCCTGCGCTGCGATCGCGCCGGAAAAGGACGTGGACGGGATAAGCGAAGGCTCGATGACAAAAATCTATTCCGGTGCGGGCGCGGGCTTTACGCCATGCGTTGCGGCGGCGGTCATGGAGCTGCTGAGGTATTATAATATTGCCGTCGGCGGCAAGCGCGCCGCCGTCATCGGCAGGAGCCTTGCGGTAGGCCGTCCCGCCGCGATGCTTCTTATGCATGAGGATGCAACGGTCACTCTCTGCCACTCAAAAACGCATGATCTGGCGTATATTTCCCGCGCGGCGGACATAGTTGTCACAGCCGTCGGCAAGGGTGAAATTTTCGGACATGAATTTTTCCGCGAGGGACAGACCGTTATCGACGTAGGCATAACGTGGAGCGAGAGCAAGCAGAAGCTTGTCGGCGACGTTGATTTTGAAAAGGTCGAGCCGATAGTTTCCGCAATAAGCCCCGTACCGGGCGGCGTCGGAAGCGTGACGAGCGCGCTTCTTGCGTATCATGCTGCACAGGCGGCAGAGAGAGCGTAGAATCACCTACGCCTCAGGCAGTATTTTCGGAAAAGCAAAATCAATTATAAAAGTGTCAGAGTAGGGTACGGCGCGTTAAGTGATGCGGAATGGGAGTTGTCCGCATACGAAGGCGGCAGCCGCGGTGCCGCACCCGCATCCGCTGCCGCTTAAGGAACAAAAAACCTCCTTTTGTGGCATAAAAGGAGGTTTTCATTGTGCAGAAATTCAAAACCAGAGATTTGACCGTCATGGCGGCGCTTGTCGCCGCGGAGATCGTTCTTTCAAGATTTCTGTCATTCAGCGCATGGAATATGAAGATCGGCTTCAGCTTCCTGCCCGTGGCTGCCGCGGCAATGCTGCTCGGACCGATACCGGCAGGCATTGTCGCCGCGCTGGGGGATTTTATCGGGGCGGTGCTGTTCCCGATAGGCGCGTATTTTCCGGGCTTCACACTGACCGCGTTCCTGACGGGCTGCTGCTTCGGCGTCTTTCTTTTCCGGGAGCAGAGCCTGCGCCGGGTTCTTGCGGCGGTCGCGGTGAACCAGCTCGTGTTCAGCCTTGCGCTCAACTCACTGTGGATATCCATGCTTTACGGTTCGCCGTATGTGCCGCTGCTCGGCACACGGCTCATCCAATGCGCCGTGCTTTTCCCCGTGCAGTTTGTGACCGTCTTGCTTATAATAAAAAGCGGACTTATAAGCGTACTGCGGCAGAAAACGGAATGACCGCCGACAAAAAAACAAGCAAACGGATGCTGACCGACAGTGCACTTGTAAAATGAAAGTAGACACTCACAAAAGTGTGGGTGTCTACTTTTTC